>CALLWY010000299.1 GCA_938015865.1 uncultured Planctomicrobium sp. | reverse complement strand
CGCCCACTTCCAGAAGAAAGCCGCTTCGCCGACGTCACAGCATCCGACAGCGTGCAGATTCTGGCTGAGCTTCAGGGAGGAGCACGGGCGATCTATCACTTCAGCGGAGTGATTCTGTTCGGACCGGGAATCCAGATTCACCTGTACGGAAGCCGTGGCACAATCAAGGTCCATTTCGTCAACGGCGAGGAGCAAGTCTGGATTGGGCGTGCCGAAGACAAGGAACTGACGCGACTCCAGATTCCCGAAGAAGAACTTGGACACTGGACAGTCGAAGCCGATTTTATCTCTGCCATTCGCAGCGAAAAGAAACCCAAAATCAACGACTTCGATTCAGCAATTCGAACAATCGAGTTTCTGGAAGCTGTCGCCCGAAGTGCAGCATCCAACTCTCCGGTTGAGTTCCCGATCGACTAGTACAGTCGAGACTAGTTCGGTCGAGACGGGCGGGTTCTGTTCAAGACTCTCTGACTCCAAAGAAACGGGTTCATCATGGTCGATCTGACGGGCAAACGGGTGACTGTGATGGGGCTGGGTCAGTTTGGCGGCGGAGCCGGTGCAGTCCGCTTTCTGCTAGATCATGGAGCTATTGTCACATTGACCGACCTGCGGTCAGCCGGCGAACTGGAATCTTCGCTGGCCACAATTCCCGTCGATCAATTGGGAAAGCTCGTACTGGGGGAGCACCGTGAGGAAGACTTTCGGAATACCGATCTGATCGTCGTCAATCCTGCAGTGAAGCGTGACGGAAACCGCTTTCTCGACATTGCCGTTCAAAGTGGAGTCGAGCTGACCAGCGAGATCGCCCTGTTCTGGCAACATTGTCCGGCGAAGAAAATCGTCGTCACCGGAAGCACAGGGAAATCGACTACAGCAACGCTGATACATCAGTTCCTTCTTTCAGCGCGGATTCCATCGCGACTGGGAGGAAATATTGGGATCAGCCTGCTTCCCGAAGTGACTTCGCTCACACCGGAAGACCACGTCGTACTCGAATTGAGCAGTTTTCAGCTGGCGGATCTCGACCGCCTTCAGCCGAAACCGGACGTCGCTGTCGTGACCAACTTTTTTCCCAACCACCTCGACTGGCACGGCTCGCTCGATCAGTATCGGGAGGCCAAGCAATCCGCCATTGCCTATCAGTCCGAAGACCAGATCGCCATTTTGAATGGAGATGACGCCGACTGTGCCCTCTGGCCGACCGATGCCAAAGTTCTCTGGTTCGGCCATGAAGTCTGGCAGGATCGTCCCGGAGTCCACATTGGCCCGAAAGGAATTGCTGTTCGTTCAGAGTCGGGGGGCTGGATGGTTCACCCCGAAGACCTCTCCCCAGCACTGAGGACGCCTCACGGAATCCAGAACGTCGCCGCAGCACTGGCCGCTGTGGTGGTCGGCATGAAGATTCCCATCGATCGAATCGCCTCAGCTCTGACAGAATTTCAGCCGTTGCCTCACCGTTTTGAGAGGGTGGCTGAAATTGACGGACGCATCTTCATTGACGACTCGAAAGCCACCACCCCGGAAGCGACGATCGCAGCATTAAATTCCCTCTCATCCCCTGTACTTCTCATCGCGGGAGGAAAAGAAAAAGGGGTCTCTCTGGAACCACTGGCAGACGTCATCCGAGAGAAGGTCAAAGGGGCCGCCTTCATTGGCGATACCGCTTCATCGCTGGAAAAGATGGTCACTTCGTCGCCCGAGTCGCCAAACAGGACTCTCAGTTCGGTCACAATCGCAGCTGATCTCCCGACAGCAGTTCAATGGATCTGGGACCATTCCGCTCCCGGTGATGTGATCCTCCTCTCACCCGCCTGTGCCAGCCATGCTGAATTCCTGAATTACGAACATCGCGGCAATCGATTTCGAGAGTGCATCCGCAGCCTGACCACGCCCAATGAGTGAGGACAACCACTCAATTGCTGCAATGTCCTCAGAAGTCCGCCACCCCAGAGACCAGGATCAATTCCGCCAGTCGCCGGGAACAATGGAGTAATGATCACTCTCTGTAACGATTTGAATATGATCCCCATCAACGTAGGGATCAAATAACGTCAGCAAACGCTCTTGCGAAATTTCGACAAGGAACTCTCCAAAGAGAAAGCGAAGAATCCGGCTCCGGTTCTCGACGGTATCCGGGAATCGAAGTTGATACGGGGCCTGCGATTTCTGAAAGCGAATTCCCTTTTCCAGTAGCGTCGCTTCGACATCTTCCGACACGTAATAGGGGATGGGCCGACCAAGCAGCTCAAATCCAACCTGCCAGAACTGGATCAGAACGTTTTTCTTTCCTGCAATGGCGGTGAGCAATCTTCCCCCAGGACGAAGCAGACGCAACAGCTTCTCAAGCGTGTTGTGGAGATCCTCAACGTAGTAAAGGACATGATTCGCGACAACAACATCAAACGAAGCTGAGGGAGCCGATTCTGGTGTTGAGTACGCATCTATGGGCTGAGATGAAAAAGCAGCTAGTCTTCTCACCGCATCGTCCCGCTGGTGAGTGACTGGTTCAAGAAGAGAAAGCCGAAGTTGTTCTCGAGGCAGATTCAGTTTCTCCAGCAACAGATGAGTGAACTCCCCAGTCCCGCAACCAAAATCAAACAGGTGCAGCGATTCGTTTGAGACCACATTCTCATCAAGCTGACGGAGATATTCTTCCACGTCACTCTCAGATTCCGTGGAATTCGACATGAAAAACGCATAATCATCTTCGATCTGGCCGAAGTCTTTCGTTGCCATTGCTCTCTCCCCGCCACCACGCATCAATGCCCGAAGCATACTTCATCAGGCACGTTCATTTCAGCGGCGCCCTTCTCTGCTTAAAGCGAGAATGTCAAGTTTCGCGAACACAGAGGGCGGCAATGGGCAAAATGATACAATCGATCCCAAAGTTCAACTGGATCGCTGCGATGCTCGCTGGAGCAATGGTCTCTGCCACTTCAAGGCCATCTTCATGGCCCGGCATAAAGATCAGACAGCTGCCCCCAGTTCTGGACAAGCAGCCATCAGGTGAAGTTTCTCATTAGCGCGCACGATGTTCACTGGAGGCTCGATCGGCATGCACCGCCGTCATCTCGACTCAATCCGAAGCAATCGTACGTGCCCCGATCATTTCCACAAAAAGGGCTTCCGAGATCAACAACCGAATTTGATGTGATTCTTCTACCGTCGCTTTTCAACCTTTTTCGACGAATCCGAAGGGGGCTGTTTGACGGGGATCGCCGGTTTTCTTCTCCTCCCCCTTGCCCCGGACGAGGTGACCGGTGTGTGTGCAGGGGCGTCACTGGCAGGGAACGATTCATCGCTCGCTTCGTCAATGATATCTGCTTCTTTCCGTGGAGATGCAATCCCCTTTTTTGACGGGGCGACCTTATCTGGTTTCATCGAATTTCTCCTGCCTGAGTCCGAAGTGGATCGAGTGAGAGGAATTAAAAGGGAGTACGTCCTCCCGTCACCCCATACACTTCAGCGGTGATGTAACTTGCTTCTGGTGAGGCAAGAAAGACAAAGACGGGAGCCAGCTCAGCAGGCTGAGCCGGCCGCTCGAATAGCGTGTTCTTCCCGAATTCTCGAACCTTTTCTTCCCCAAATGTTGACGGAATCAGCGGCGTCCATACCGGTCCGGGGGCAACTGCATTCACTCGAACGCCAGATTCCATTGCTAACTTGGCAAGTGCTTTTGTGAATGCAACAATTGCCGCTTTCGTCGCCGCATAATCTAATAGTTCACCACTCGGCTGATATGCCTGAATAGATGCCGTATTGATAATCACCCCGCCTGGCTTCATCCGGGGAATTGCCGCCTTGCAGAGGTAGAACATCGAAAAGAGATTCGTCCGAAACGTATACTCAAACTGCTCGGAGCTCCATTGTTCAATCCGATCATGAGGCATTTGATAAGCTGCGTTGTTGACGAGTATGTCGAGCTTTCCGAATTGTCGACATGTTTCATCAATAATGGCCTCACAGTGACCTTCATCCCCGATGTCACCGGGGATCAACACGGACGCCCGACCTGCTTTCTCGACCCAGCTCGCCGATTCTTCCGCATCGTGATCTTCGCAAAGGTAGCTGATCACGACATCAGCTCTTTCCCGAGCAAAAGCAAGTGCAACGGCCCGCCCAATTCCACTATCTCCGCCCGTGACAATGGCAGTTGCATCCATCAGTTTTCCCGACCCTTGATAGGAATCTTCGCCATGATCTGGCTGTGGAGTCATTTTCTTGCTCGACCCTGGGACAGATTGCTGCTGTTCTGGCAATTCCGCCTGTGGGTATCGGGTGCGAGGATCCACAGGTACATGGGTAGCAGTACTCATTGCAAGCCCTCCGGCTTATTAGCGATTTATATTAGTTATTAAAGCGGTTTATTCCACACGAATGAATCTTAAAAAAGGCCATTGCATAACGACAAAATGTACAAATGGCCAATTAAAATTGACAGGCGACCATGAATCCATGATCAAACTGCAACCACTGAATTCGACTCGAGTTCGACTTTCAGCCATCCCGGCTTCTTCTCTGCGAACATGTGGTAAGCATCGATAGCGGAAATCAGCTGCTCCTGTTTACTCAGAACAGTAAGAGGATCCACAGCACCAGACCGGACTAGTCTGACCAGCTCCGGCATATACTTCCGATGGTTGCAGTTCCCCATATTGATGGTGAGGTTCTTTCCCATCGCCAGACCAATCGGGAATGACTGCAACTGTGGAGGGTAAACCCCAATGACGCTGAGAGTCCCCGCCTTCGCAAGAGACGCCACTCCCCATTGCAACGCTTGACTGGGGGCGGTTCCGGGCTGCCACCGTCCATCGGCAAGCTTCCCTCCTGCTATCTCCTCTCGCTCGGATTCAAAACGACTCTGGCCTGCGGAATCTGGATGCGCCGGTCCCGTTGTCGCTTGATCGGCGTCTACCCCCACTGCATCAATGACTCGGTCCGGCCCGATTCCTCCGGTAAGCCGGTGAAGTGTTTCTACGGGGTCTTCACTGCTGAAATCGATCGTTTCTGCTCCCAACTCCTGGGCTTTTTCAAGACGACTGGCGATTTGATCAATTGCAAAGACACGCCCCGCCTTCATCAAAAATGCACTCATAATGGCGAACTGCCCCACAGGGCCGCATCCGAAGACCGCAACGGTATCGCCTGCCTTGATCTCAGCAAGTTTTGCCCCAAAGTAACCTGTCGGGAAAATATCAGAGATCAGGATGGCCTGTTCGTCACTCACCTCCTCTGGAAGTTTGACCAAGCCAACATGCGCGTAGGGAATCCGGGCGTACTCCGCCTGCAAGCCATCAAAAGGTCCTGTCGATTCCGGACCACCAAAGAATGCTGTTCCTGCCTGGGGGCCGTTGGGATTGGCTTCGTCACACTGGGCAAAGTACCCGCATCGACAATAGGAACAGGAGCCACAAGCGATTGTCGACGGAACAACAACTCGGTCTCCGGGCCGGAAATTCCGAATATCCCTTCCTATGTCCTCCACAATGCCAACAGCCTCATGGCCGAGAATTGTCCCAGGTTTCATCCCCGGAAAGGTTCCTCGGACAAAATGAAGGTCTGTTCCGCAGATCGCGCTCGCTGTCACTCGAATAATGACATCTGTTGATTCCCGGATAGTTGGATCCGGGACTGTATCGAGTCGAATATCGCCCACTCCGTGATACACAACTGCTTTCATCACATGCCTCCTTGATCATGAAGAATCTGCTCGTCTTCCTGCCCCTCGCCAGTGCGAACGTGATTGCGTGCAACTTTTACGCCCCTGCCGGGTCAGAGCGTTGGCTTTTCCTGAATTCGCTCAGATTCGAACGCAAAGTCGTAATTCCGACTTAATAAAATGGCCCACATCTGCTGATGGAGCGAAGCCATTCATTTCAAATATGCAAATAGCTGTCGACGATCTTGCTGACCGTCTTATCAGCGAGCACGACGATTGCCTGGATAGCAGAAATCAGGGCTTACCCCCCATTCGCAAGTTCCCTGAACTCTGCTAGTTTGTCGTCGACAATGGGCGTAATGGAAGCTTCTCGGGGCCTGAATCATCCCCGTACTGATCTGAATTTGATCGGCCCAAAAAATGATTCAGTGCAAGATCAGATGAGCATGTCTAACACATCAAGCGATGCGCACACGCACCCTACTCTGTGCGGGGGCACAGGACGCTACGTCCTCACAGCGACACAAACAAGATGGGAGCCGAAGCAGCTACAATCAAATGAAATGTTCGACTCAGCTCGTTCACGCGTAAATCACAATATCGAAGTCTCCTTCTTTCCGCGTGACGTTGACACCAACATCTCGCGGGTGCCGTCGAAGTGTCAAATCGGCAACGCCTTCGCCAATTCGAAGGTTATGAATTGTCAGAAAACTTAAATAGCTTGGAAGGACCGGATGATCAAAGCGAATTTGGGGACGCTCGGCTGAAAACGAAAGACCGAGGCAGGCCTGTAATAACATAAATCCAGACCCTGCTGCCCATGCCTGAGGAGAACAGGCGACAGGATAAAGGGTCGGAGCATGTCCAGGTAAACGCTCAAACCCACAGAATAATTCCGGTAATCGCGCCAGATCGAGAAACGAAGCCGCCTCAAACAACCCGGTCAGCAGTTGCACGGCTTCCTGCCGAAAACCGTAACGGGCAAACCCCATTCCGACAAAGGCGGTATCATGTGGCCAGACGGACCCATTGTGATACGACATCGGGTTGTAATTGGCCTCGCCTTCGGCGATGGTCCTGATCCCCCAGCAGGTGCAGGAACGTTCATCCAAAAGGGTCTTCACCAGAGGTTCTGCGTGGGACTGAGGGACAATCCCGCAGGCGAGAGCATGCCCGGCATTCGAATTTCGGACCTCGCACCGGCGCTTGTCTCCATCCAATGCAATGGCATACGTCTGCAGTGACTCAACCCAGAAGGCATCATGAAATCGCCTCTGTAATTCAGAGGCTTCCTGTAAAAGCTGATCGGAAAGATCCGTATCACCTAATCTTCTTGCGAGGTGAGCCGCAGCCTGTTTCGCTTCATAGACGTATGCCTGAACTTCACACAGGGCAATGGGGCCTTTTGCCGGGGACCCATCGGCATGAAAGATGGAATTGTCGGAATCCTTCCATCCCTGCTGAACAAGGCCACGCGAATTATGCCGCTGATACTCGACGAATCCATCTCCGTCTGAATCACCCCACTCGTTAATCCACTGGATTGCCCGTTTGATGTGATCCCAGATCGATTCAATAAACTTGAGATCTCCTGTCCGATCAACGTAGCGCCCTGCTAAAATCACGAACAGCGGGGTCGCATCAACTGTTCCGTAATAGCGCCGAAAGGGAATTTCCCCCAAAGCAGCCATTTCGCCTTCGCGGATTTCATGAACAATTTTCCCGGGTTCCGCATCCACGCTCGGATCGCACTGTGTCGCCTGCGTTGCTGCCAGAAAACTCAACACACCCTGCGCAAGCCGGGGCTGAACCCAGAGCATCTGCAGGGCAGTAATCAGACCATCCCGGCCAAAGGGAGTTGAGAACCACGGAACCCCTGCGTAGGGGAATCGGCCATACGGGGTATCCGTACTCAGCATCTGGAGGTCAGCGATGGATTGATTGAGCCATCGATCGAATGCCTCATTTGACGTGCTGATTCTGGTGCAGCTTTCATTCTCCTTCGCAATCACATTCTGAAGATGAGCGGCAGCGTCAGCGTGACTGGTGATGTGAAACTCTTCGGAATTCTGGCGGCACGCAATGGTCGCATCATACGACTTCGCCTCGCCCGGCTTCAGCCGGCAACGGAAGAGAACGTGATTCCGACTCAGATGCGTCAGGTCTCCGGAGAACACAATACGTGTTTCCCGTCGGACATGATCAAGCCCTATGTAGCCCAGAGTAACTTGCTGTTCTTCGATGTGAGGGGGGAGGATCTGCCCGCGTCGGGCGCGTTCCATCCCCCGTACTTCGAAGAGGTCGACAAAATCTGCGGAAAAGATGTAGCCAATCTCCATCGTGACCACGGAACTGGAATAGTTCGTGATCCGGAGATGTTCATACAAGGCCCCGTCATTGAGAACCAGTGATCGAAACAGATGGACCGCCCCTTTCTGAATGGCAGTCGGGGTCCCCTCTTCAATATCGGGGGTCGTAAATTCAACAATCAGGACGCTGTTATCCTTCCTCATTGTTGAATTCAGCAGGAGAGGATGCCGTCCGTTGACACTCAGCTCCCATCGGGAGAGGTGCCTGGTCCCACGATGGTAGACACCATGCTCTCCGAGTCCGACAGCGCCAATCACCCCAAGTCGGTCAAGCACAGCGAACGTATCGGCCTGCTTCAGGACTTGCGTCCGGTTGTCTGCCAAATGAAGGCTTCCAGAGATCAGGCATTGATCGTTCAGATGACTGGTTTCTTCCAACGGTGGTTCTCCTTCATGGATTTCCGCACGATTCAGAGATACCTCACTATTGGCTGGCCACAATCAGCTAGTGACGAGACATTATCAGGATTCAAAAGATGAATTCAGGTCCTGTTGAATCCCGACATGCCTGGCCACCTCCGGTCGGAGAACACGTTCGCGCATGCGGCCTCCTCGATACGGTTCGTGTCGGCGGGCGATCAGCTTCCTGTACAGAGCGACATAATTCTCCGCCATGCGGCTGTCGGTGAAATACCGTTCAAAGTGGCAACGGCATTCCTGTCTGGAAATCCGATCGATCCGTTTCACAGCCTCGATCGCCTCATCAACAGTGTTAACGATGTAGCCAGTCTGCCCGTCCCGCATCACCTCTGGAACGGAACCACGATCAAAAGCAATCACCGGCGTACCACAGGCCATCGACTCAATCATCACCAGACCGAATGGCTCAGGCCAGTTGATCGGAAACAGGGTCACAAGGGCATTGCCGAAGAGTTCGTTCTTCTGCTGCTGATTGACTTCACCGACATACTCAATTAGCGGATGGCTGAGATAGGGTTCGATGCGGGATCGAAAATACTCTTCATCAACGGGGTCAACTTTCGCTCCCATCTTCAGCGGAATTTGCGTTGCGAGTGCAATTTGAATCGCCTGCTCTGGGCCTTTTTCTTCGGACATCCGCCCCACAAAGGCCAGGTAGTCGCCGGGCTTGGGCCGAAAATCAAATGAATCGGCAGGGACTCCATTGAAGACCGTTCCGATCCAGTTTGCATCAGGAACAGGGCGACGCTGCGAATCGGAGATGGAAATGAGTGGAGTCTGTGCTGCGTCCCCATTCAGTACGGTGACAAGGTCAGGAATATCAAGACGCCCATGAGCGGTAGTCACGCAGGGTGTTTCGATCTGATAGAACAAAGGAGAGTCAAAATAATTGACGTGAAAGTGAATCACATCGAATTCTTCTGCCCGTTGAGCGACTTCAGCAAGCTGCTCAAGATGCAATGCTGTTGTCCGGTCGTTCAGGCCAGCAAGGCGAAGCGATTGAGGCACCACCGAAACGAGTTCTGCACTTGTCCTGGAATCACCGGAAGCGAACAAAGTCACCTCGTGTCCCTGATCAACAAGCGATTCCGTGAGGTAGGAAACCACTCGTTCGATTCCCCCATAGGTGACTGGAGGGACAGCTTCTGTCAGCGGAGCAACCTGGGCAATTTTCATTACAGAATCCTCTAAAGAGAAAGAATCAGTCTGCATTCACTGCACACATCAGTCGCAACATTGACACCAATATTAAATACGACGATGAACCCTCTTCGGCAAGCCCCTCGTCAAGTCACTTGCTGTCGCCGAATACTCACTACGACTGACTCGTTGCGAGGCTGATTCCAGCTGCCCGGCAACGAGAATGTTTCAAGCTGTCCAACACGGTCCACAATCTGTCCCCGTATATCCCACACCGCGCATGCGTCTCTGTTACAGGCTCTTGGGATTCAACATCACCCAGCCCCAAACTCCATCGACGCATTTTTCGAGGAGACTCACACCTCAACTCAACATATGTCCCTGCACGGACGTTGCGATCCCGGTCTAACTCTTCGAGAAACGCTGTCGGCCGTTGTGCAACGAATATCGGGTGGGGATTCAAGTGAGCAAACAGCCAGTGAGTGGTCTGAAACTCGACTCACGGCCAATCAGTGATTTTCCGCTGCCACAACAGGATCGGTACGAAGACATTCGCAGATCCCAAATATGTGCAGGCAAAGAACGTGCCTTTCGACCGAGCGAAACTTGGCGCAGACGCAAAGAATGTCCCGGAATCTCTCTTCGCCCTTGGGAAGCCCTATCATTCCTTCACTCTCAGCCACATTTTTCAGGAGGTGGAAAAAGTTCTCAGGAGAGCGATGGCTGGTCGACAGACAACCATGTTGACTGAAACAAGCGCGATCAACGCCCAGTTCTCATCGATTTTATGGGCTGAAACACAATGGCGGTCATTCTCGGCACAAAATTCGGAGATTTGCCCACAACGGATCAGAAACAAGGAGGTGCCGATTCGTTGAATTCCCATTAGAAAAAGAGCGAAAGGAACCCGAGACAGAGCAGCTTCAAATCAGAATGTCACAACAGACGGCCAACAAAAAACGCCCCGGAAGTCACTTCCGGGGCGTACAGATCACTAAAAATCAATCGTTCCGACGTCGAGACTCGGCTTAGTTGTCCACAGCAGCCTGTGCGGCAGCAAGTCGGGCGATTGGGATTCGACGTGGGCTGCAGCTCACGTAATCCAGACCGATTTCGTGGCAGAAGTAGACAGAACGTGGGTCTCCTCCGTGCTCGCCGCAGATCCCGATCTTAAGATCCTTACGGGTGCTGCGTCCCCCTTCGACGCCGATCTTCATCAACTTGCCAACTCCCGGCTGGTCGATGGTCTGGAATGGATCGGACGGAATAATGTCCTTCTCCATGTACTCGCCGATGAAGCTCTTGTAATCGTCCCGGCTGATCCCCAGAGTCGTCTGAGTCAGGTCGTTCGTTCCGAAGCTGAAGAACTCGGCCGACTGGGCGATTTCATCTGCGGTCAGGGCTGCCCGTGGAATCTCGATCATGGTTCCGACGGTGTAGGAGACTTCCACTCCCTTTTCCTTGCAGACCTGGGCCGCTACTTCGCGGATAATCTTGGCCTGGTTCTCGAACTCAGCCTTGAAACCGGCCAGCGGAACCATGATTTCCGGCTTGACGTCGATCCCCTCCTTCTTCAGGTTCGCAGCCGCCTCCATGATCGCGCGGGCCTGCATTGCGGTGATCTCAGGATAGACAATCCCGAGACGGCATCCGCGGTGCCCAAGCATCGGGTTCGATTCCTTGAGCTCTTCCACGCGACGATGAACCTGTTCTTCAGTCATGCCAAATGTCTTGGCGAGCTTCGGAGCCAGTGTCGGATCGTCGTGCAGGTGGTGCTCGGACAGGAATTCGTGCAGCGGCGGATCGAGCAGACGGATCGTCACCGGACGGTCACCCATTGTGCGGAACAGGTGGGTGAAATCGTCTCGCTGGAACGGAAGCAGCTTCGCCAGTGCCTTCTCACGATCTTCGAGCTTCGTGGAGAAGATCATCTCGCGGATTTCATCAAGGTGATCGAAGAACATGTGCTCTGTACGGCACAGTCCGACCCCTTCAGCCCCCAGAGCGACAGCGGCTTCCGCGTCGCCCGCTTCCGCGTTGGCACGGACCTTCAGACGACGATACTTGTCAGCCCAGCTCATGAGCTGAGCATATCGACCGTAGGTTTCGGCTTCTTCGGGCTTCTTCTTGCCCATCAGAACGTCCATCACTTCGGACGCCTTGGTTTCGATCTTTCCGGCAAAGACTTCACCGGTAAACCCGTCGATCGAGATCCAGTCCCCTTCTTTCAGGGTAGTGTTACCGACGGTGATCGTTCCCTTCTCGTAGTCGATGTTCAGAGCCGCACATCCGCAGACGCAGGTCTTCCCCATCTGCCGGGAGACGAGAGCAGCGTGAGAAGATGCCCCACCGAATGCGGTGAGAATCCCCTTGGCAACCTTCATCCCGCGGAGGTCTTCCGGGCTGGTTTCCTTGCGGACCAGAATCAGCTGGACATCGTTGTCCTTGTTCCAGAGCTCTTCAGCATCGGAAGCATGGAAGACGACCTGTCCGGTCGCAGCCCCGGGACCGGCGTTGATTCCCTTGGCCAGCAGACGGTTCTCTTCTTCAGCCTTCTTCTTGCCAGCCGGATCGAAAATTGGCTGCAGAAGCTGGTTGAGGTCGTCGGCAGGAATGCGTCGTTTCTGAAGCGCCTCCTTCTCGGTGATCAGCCCTTCATTAACAAGGTCAACGGCAATGCGAACAGCAGCAAAACCGGTTCGCTTTGCGTTTCGGGTCTGGAGCATCCAGACCTTGCCCTTCTGAATCGTGAACTCGATGTCCTGGACTTCCTTGAAGTGGCTTTCCAGCTTCTTGCCGATCTCATTGAGCTGGGCGAAGGCTTCCGGCATGTCCTTGGACAGTGTCTCTTCGATACGCAATGGGGTGCGGGTTCCTGCCACCACGTCTTCACCCTGAGCGTTGATGAGGTAGTCGCCGCAGAATCCGGGAGTTCCGACAGAACAGTTACGGGTCAGTCCCACACCGGTGGCGCAATCGTCTCCGAGGTTTCCGAAGACCATTGCCTGCACGTTGACAGCGGTTCCCCAGTTGTGAGGAATGCTGTACTGGCGGCGATAAACAACTGCACGGTCGTTCATCCAGCTGCCGAAGACCGCGCCGATGCATCCCCAGAGCTGTTCCATTGGATCCGTGGGGAATTCCGTCTTCGCATGCTTGCGGATGACTTCCTTGAACTGCTCGACGATGTTCTTCAGAACCTCGACGGACAGGTCTTTTTCATGCTCAACGCCTGCTTTTTCGCGTTCGTGATCGAGAATTTCCTCGAAGTGATCTGGATCGGTCTTCTTCTCGGGCTTCAGACCCAGCACGACGTCCCCGTACATCTGAATGAGACGGCGATAGCTGTCCCAGGCGAAATGCTCGTTGCCGGACTGCTTGATGAGGGCCGCAACAGTGGTTTCGTTCAGACCAATGTTGAGAACGGTGTCCATCATCCCGGGCATCGATTCACGTGAACCGGAGCGGCAGGAAAGGAGCAACGGGTTTTCGGAGCAGCCGAACTTTGCTCCCATTGTCTCTTCGACTTTCTTGATCGCCGCATTGACCTGTTCGCGGAGTTCGGGCGGGTAGCTCTTGTTGTGATCGTAGTAGTACGTGCAGACTTCGGTGGTAATGGTGAAGCCCGCAGGGACTGGAAGGCCAATTTTGTTCATTTCCGCCAGGTTGGCTCCCTTGCCCCCCAGCAGCGGCTTCATGCTGCCGTCCCCATCAGCTTGACCTGCACCAAATCCGTAAACGTACTTCGACATTTGCAATATCCTTTTGAAATCGGAGTTCCGATCCGAAACGCCGAACGAAGAACAGACTCCGCACCCTGAGTGCGAAGAGGCACGACTACGCGGAGGATGTCCGCAACACTAGCAATCGATCCGGCAGCCTTCAAGCGAGGCTCGAGCGCTTCCGGATCGGAGTCGACAGGCCAGCAGCGACCTTGCGCAAAAGACCGCACCACAAGGGCGGGCGCG
>CALLWY010000298.1 GCA_938015865.1 uncultured Planctomicrobium sp. | reverse complement strand
CCCCGCGCCTCTCCGCCTCTGCGTTCACTTCACCAGTCGTCAACGGATTGCCGAACTCGGCAGGAATGGCATTTTTGAAAGGAACTAATTCCCCAATGTGGAACTATTCACGACCGGGAAAATGCGATTCATCGCAGAGACGCAAAGACGGGGAGGCGCGAAGAGAGAAAAGAACAATTTCTTTCAGAACGCATCTCACAAGCACATGACGTTCGAGCCGTGTTTATCGCTCAATGGAGCGAAACACACCTCAGCGACAGGACTAAACTTCCCTACTGGCCCGATACAGGTCCTTCCATTCGGGACGTTCCTTGATCGTCGTCTGCACATACTCTTCCCAGACCAGTTGATCCTGCACAGGATCCTTCACAACAGCGCCGATCAATCCAGAAATGAGATCACGCGCGGTCAGTCGGCCATCGCCATAGTAGGCCGCCATTGCCATCCCACTCGAAATCACAGAGATGGCCTCTGCGGTTGAGAGCGTCCCGCTGGGGGATTTCAGGCGACTTTTGCCGTCAATCGTCGTCCCATTTCGGAGTTCGCGAAAGATCGTGACAATCCTTCGGACCTCTTCAAGGGCCGGCTTCTCAGCAGGGAGTTCAAGAGCTCGTCCAAGCTGTTCAGAACGGGACTGCACGATCTTCACTTCATCTTCCAGCGAATCGGGCACTGGAAGAACAACAATATTGAATCGCCTCAGCAAGGCACTCGACAGCTCATTCACCCCCTTATCCCGATTGTTCGCTGTCGCAATGACATTGAATCCCTTTGCAGCCTGAATCTCTGTGTTCAATTCAGGAACAGGCATCGACTTCTCTGACAGGATTGTGATCAACGAGTCCTGCACTTCTGTCGGAATTCGGGTCAGTTCTTCAATTCGCACCAGCCGACCGGTCTTCATCCCGTTCATCACAGGACTTTCAACAAGTGCCGCTGGAGATGGCCCTTCCGCCAGAAGCCGCGCGTAGTTCCAACCATAGCGAAGGGCCGACTCATCGGTTCCTGCGGTCCCCTGAATGAGAAGGGTCGACGTTCCGGAAATGGCTGCGGAAAGGTGTTCGGCGACCCAGGTCTTTGCTGTTCCGGGAGTCCCATAGAGGAGCAAGGCGCGATCAGTCGCGAGCGTCGCAATCGCAATTTCGATCAGGCGGGGACGCCCAATGTACTTGGCTGAGATCTCTGTTCCATCTGGAAGCGTCCCTCCGAGCAGGTATGTCTTGACTCCCCACGGTGACAGTTGCCAGCCGGGAGGTCGCTGCCTGTCGTCCATCGCCCGAAGGGCAGCCAGCTCATCAGCAAACTGCTGTTCGGCATGAAGTCGCAACAGGGGAGAATTCGGCGAGGAGGATGCTGATGACACGGTCAATGAGGGCCTCTCGTCAGGGGCAATTCCCGGGGGAGGAATCAAAACAAAACCAGATGAACTCGGAGAACTTGCGACCATCTTCCCGGAGAACGAGCCAAACAGCAATCGTTAATGGCATCTTCCGGCCGCAGTTCTCCTGCCGATGCCTCTTTCCCAATAATGATTTAGCGAAAATTCTGTCTCCAATTCAGCCAGAAAGAGGGATTGACTCATCATTTCAAACTTCGCTAGAACGACGCCGTGGAAAGAGGGACCTTTCCCTGAGAACCTTGTCGCCACCAGGGGACTCAGCTTCAACATCAGATTCTGGGAACACGTATGTCATCTCGCGAACGGATTCGTCTGGCGTGTCAAAAACATATTCTCCAACGGCTGGATCAGGCAGAAGTTTCTGACAGCCCCTTTCCACACTTCTTCGTCCGAAATCTGCTTCCGGACGACATCTATGCTCAGGTCATCGATTCCCTCCCGGACACCGAGCACTACAGCTCCATCACCAAGTACGACCAGCAGGCAACCTCTACCCGTTTCAAAATGGGGCTGGAAACAAGCGATCTGTCCAAGCTGGCCCCAGAGCAGGCGGAACTGTGGTTTGGAGTGCGGGACGCACTGGGCGATCCCGAAGTCAAACGGAAGGTCTTCCGCAAGCTCCAAAACGGCATTGCATTTCGATTCGGCATTCCCAAGTCTGAAGTGGAAGATGCTCCCGGATATCCGCTTCCAGAACTTTATCGTGAGACGACTGGATACTCGATCAAACCACACCCGGACACACGCCGGAAAGTGGTGACCATGCAAATGTCTCTGGCCCGGGATAATTCGCAGAGTGATCTGGGAACAACATTCTATCGACTCAGCCCCAACCCATTGAATCTTTTCCGCGAGTTCCCAGGGTTTGCCGCTGTGAAGCAGATGCCATTCTCTCCGAATTCCGCCTACGCCTTTGTGGTCCTCAATACCGTGACCAAGCGAAGCTGGCACGGACGAGAGCAGCTGCGTGAAGGATGCGGGACGAGAAATACCTTGTTGCACCTGTACTACGCCGATCCTGCCGACGCCAGCCCGGATCTCGTTGAGCGGTTTTATTCGTCAGCCAGCCAGCAGAAGGCAGCCGCCTGATCCTCAATTTCAACTCGTCCAGTTTGCCCTTCGCTTCTCCGGACACTCCCCATGAAAAGTTCTAATTCCAGCACCCTCAAGTCCGAGTCCTGTACGATCCCCTGCAACTTGTGCGATGGGACTGAAGTCGAACAGGTTGGAAGTATCGACCGGAGTGGTCACCCGCTTCGTACTGTGATCTGCCGAAATTGCGGACTGGTCTGGACAGATCCTCGGCCCAGCCCCGAAGAGACCCGTCGGTTCTATGCTGAAGAATACCGGCTGGCCTACAAGGCTGCGTATACTCCAAAGCCCAAGCATGCCTATCGGGAGACCCTGCGGGCACTGGAACGAGTGAAAGGGATCTCATCGATCCTCAAACCCGGGGATTCCGTCCTGGACGTTGGGTGTGGCGGAGGATTTTTCGTTTACGCTCTGACTCAGCACGGAATGCATGCACGCGGCATCGAACCGAACAAAGGATTCGCGGAGTATGCTCGCAACGAACTCAAAATGGATGTGCAAAACATCTTTCTTCAGGATGCTTCATTCCCTGAAGCGACCTTTGATGTCGTGACGCTGAATCACGTTCTGGAACATGTTGAAGATCCCCGAGCGACTCTGGTCCGGCTCAGCCAGTGGATCAAGCCGAATGGCTTTCTGGTGGTGGAAGTTCCCAATGTCGAGGCGACCTACCATTCCCCTAGAAACCGGTTTCACATCGGGCATCTCTACAACTTCAACCCATACACGCTCGAAGAAATCGGGCGTCGTGCGGGGTTGACGATTCACCGTTCGACCCTGATTCCCGGAACGAAGCATCTCCACATTACGTTCCAGCGTCCCGCTGTCGCTCCGGCCCCCGTTGCCAGAGTGCAGAATACCGACAACTACCAACGGGTGCGGAACATTCTCCGAAAGCACACCACTCTGGCTCACTTCGCCAGCCCGGTTCCCTACACCCGCCTGCTGCAAAAGCAGTGGCAGGGAATCGTCGAATGGACACAGACCCGTCATGCAAGTAGCGGTCGGGAGATTGTGGATTCGCTGATTGGTTCTATTGGACGTTCAGGGTCTCAGGGCGCCTCGTTCTGACAAAGCCACGAAATTTTCGATTCATCTTTGGCAGAGAAGAGGAGTTCACATTCAGCAACATTGCTCTGTGTCACATCTGTATAACAGCATCAATTGACGCCTGATGTCCTGGAAATGAGCACCACCGGACATTGAGAAATGTACGGTGGTTTATGCTGCAGATCGCTTCAAGAGAACATGTACGGAGGAAATCTCCGAGTCCGGCTCATCGGACTCGAATCAAGTGCTGCTGCAGCTTTCATGACGACTTTCGAAACAGAGTTTCTCACCCCATTCGACTTCAGCAAGGAAGCACGAGATGAGTGGTCAGGAGAAGAAGTCTCTTCGAGTCCATGTTGAATCTGACCTGATCAAGTTCAGGTCTGCTCCCCGGCAACTGCAGGACATCTGCCGACACAACGCACCGAGATCCTCAAAGAGGATTGCGACCGAGCCAACAACACTGCTCATCAATCATTGCCGTTGATTGCACCTTGTAGCTCGGGTGTCGTCAGACTCGTTACAACGCTGACCGGCAGGAAGCTCATGAGGAGCGATTCCTGCCGGATCAAGTTCGTGGTTCGCGCACAATATTTGAAGCATCTCTCGCAAATCCCCCGCACTGAATCATGGGTACGGTAGCAGGGGGGAAAGTACCGATTTAAGGAAGTTTCGTGCTTCCCATCAGGTAACGATCACACTCGCGAGCTGCTTCCCGACCTTCGTTAATGGCCCAGACAATCAGCGATTGTCCCCGTCGGCAGTCGCCGGCAGCGAAGACCCCCGGGATATTGGTTGCGTACTTCCCGTACTCCGCTTTGAAGTTGGAGCGAGCATCTGTATCGATCTGAAGTTGTTCAGCAATCAGTTGCTCTGGACCTTTGAAACCAAGTGCCAGGAAGCAGAGCTGTGCGGGCCATTCCTGTTCCGTTCCAGGAATGACGCTGAAGGGGGCACCGCCGGGGACCGGCTTCGACCAGTCGACTTTCACAGTCTTGATCGCGCGCAGATTGCCATTCTCGTCCCCGAGGAATTCGACCGTCTGGATATTGTACTCTCGAGGATCATTCCGCAGGGTCTTACGAGTGTCCTTCGAATAATCGAAGACCGCCGCCGCTTCCGCGTGTCCGTAATCGACACGATGAATTCGAGGCCACTGAGGCCAGGGATTGTTCGGAGCACGCTGTTCGGGAGACTGCGGAACCAGTTCAAAATTGACCAGACTCCGGCAGCCATGTCGCAAGCTGGTCCCAAGGCAATCGTTCCCTGTGTCTCCCCCCCCGATGACAACGACATCCTTGTCCTTGGCTGAGATGTAGTTGCCGTCGGTCAACTGGGAGTCAAGCAGGCTCTTGGTATTCGCATGGAGGAATTCCATTGCGAAGTGAATCCCCTTCAGATGCCGTCCAGGAGTCTTGGCAAAGAAGTCGTTTGGAACGGTCGCTCCGGTGGCCAGGATCACCGCATCGAAGTCCTGCACGAGTTTTGTCGCAGGGAGATCCTTGCCGATGGCGGTGTTCAGGACAAAGTTGACCCCTTCTTTTTTCAGTAGATCGATGCGTCGTTCAACGATCCACTTCTCGAGCTTCATGTTGGGGATGCCGTACATGAGCAACCCGCCAGGCCGGTCGGCTCGTTCATAGATGGTCACTGTATGACCGGCACTGTTGAGTTGGGCCGCGGCTGCCAGTCCCGCAGGGCCTGATCCGACGATCGCCACCGTTTTCCCGGTTCGCTTAACCGGAGGTCGGGGGACAATCCAGCCTTCCGCCCAACCACGATCGACAATGTTCTTCTCAATCGTCTTGATGGCAACAGGAGGAGCATTGATTCCCAGCGTACAACTCCCTTCGCACGGGGCAGGGCACACCCGTCCGGTGAATTCGGGGAAATTGTTCGTCTTGTGCAATCGATCGAGCGCTTCCCGCCAATCGTTGTGGTAAACCAGATCGTTCCATTCCGGGATCAGGTTATGAACAGGGCACCCAGCTGCCATCCCGGCCATGAGGGCTCCGGTATGACAGAATGGAATTCCGCAATCCATGCAACGAGCCCCTTGCGTCTGCAGAACCTTGAGTTCCACTTTCTCTGCAAACTCGTTCCAGTTCTTCAGGCGCTCGCGCGGCGGGATTTCGTCAGCCACCTGACGATCATATTCCATAAAACCTGTTGGCTTACCCATAGCTCTGAATTTCTATGACCACACAAGCCACGAGCTGCATCAATGTCGTGAAAACAACATCACTCCATCACGAGCTTCGCAGGGTTTCCTGTGGGTAACGACAAATGTGAACGGAAAATCTGGATGAATTCGATTGCACCAAAAACCATCTCGGGGAGTTTGCCGGGGACGAGAGAACCCGTCCCCTGACACTGAGGCATCGTGCCGCCCCGAGGCGACGTGACCTCATGGCTGACTCTGGTCATCAGACCATGGCAGGGCGTGGCTTTCCTGCAGCCGCTGCAGCCTCTTCGGCTTTACGTTCCGCAAGAGCCCGCTTGTAGTCACGAGGCATGATCTTGATGAAGTCCCCAAGAGCCTGATCCCAGTTATCCAGGATCTTCTGAGCAACTGGAGACCCGGTATACATCTGATGTCGCTCGATCATTTCCTTCAGATCGGCAACATCTTCAAAGTCTTCAACCGGCTCGAAATCGACCAGCTCAAAGTTGGTGTTCATCCGAAGCTCATCGGCATCCGGTGCGTAGACGAAGGCGGTTCCTCCAGACATCCCGGCAGCAAGATTGCGTCCGGTTGGTCCCAGAATGACGACCCGACCTCCCGTCATGTATTCGAGAGCGTGATCACCGACACCCTCCACGACCGCGCGAGCCCCGGAGTTCCGCACGCAGAACCGCTCCGCAGCAATCCCCCGGAAGTAGGCTTCGCCAGAGGTCGCTCCATACAGAGCCACGTTTCCGATGATGATGTTCTTGTCAGCCTCAAAGGTGCTCTCTTCGGGCGGATAAACAATGATCTTTCCTCCCGAGAGCCCTTTTCCAACATAGTCGTTGGCGTCTCCAATGACTTCGATTGTGACACCGCGAACCGCCCAGGCTCCGAGCGACTGACCGGCCGATCCCCGACATCGCAGACGGATCGTATCTTCCGGCATCCCCTCTGGTCCCCATTGTCGTGAGACCATGTGGCTGAGCGTCGTTCCAAATGCCCGGTCGATGTTCTGGATGTCGACATCCAGAAGCAGTGGCTGTGCCTTCCTGATTGCTTCTTCACAGCAGGGAATCAACAACTTCTGGTCGAGAGTTTCTTCCAGACCATGATTCTGCTTCTGGGTGCAGTAACGCGATGCATTGGGATACACGCTTGTCGCCGGCTTCAGAACCAACGACAGATCGAGTTCCTTGGCCTTCCAGTGATCGGTTTCCCGGTCCCATTCGAGCATGTCTGCCCGCCCCACCATTTCATTCACGGTGCGGAATCCAAGCTGAGCCATGATCTCCCGCAGGTCTTCGGCGACCATAAAGAGATAGTTCACGAGATACTCAGGCTTCCCTGCGAATCGGGCTCGCAGTTCAGGGTCCTGCGTGGCGATTCCGACCGGGCATGTGTTCAGGTGACACTTCCGCATCATGATGCAGCCCAGCGTGATGAGCGGAGCGGTCGCAAATCCGAACTCTTCCGCCCCCAGCAGGCAGGCAATGGCGACATCGCGTCCCGTCCGCAACTGGCCGTCTGTTTCCAGTTTCACCCGGCCTCGCAAATCGTTCATCACGAGGGTCTGGTGTGTTTCTGCAATTCCCAGTTCCCACGGAAGCCCGGCATGCTTGATCGACGTAAGCGGGGACGCCCCGGTTCCGCCTCCATCTCCGGAGATCAGAATCTTGTCCGCATGTCCCTTGGCAACCCCGGCAGCAATCGTCCCGACGCCGACCTCAGAGACCAGCTTGACACTCACCTGAGCCCCCGGATTGGCGTTCTTCAGGTCAAAAATGAGCTGGGCCAGGTCTTCGATCGAGTAGATGTCGTGGTGCGGAGGAGGACTGATCAGACCGACCCCAGGCGTGGAGTGCCGGGTGGCTGCAATGATCTTGTCGACCTTGTGACCGGGGAGTTCTCCCCCTTCACCCGGCTTGGCTCCCTGCGCGATCTTGATCTGGATCTCATCGGCATTGGTGAGGTACCACGAAGTGACACCGAAGCGACCGGAAGCCACCTGTTTGATGGCAGACCGTTTTGAATCCCCATTGGGAAGGGCCTTGAACCGTTCGTAGTCTTCGCCCCCTTCGCCGGTGTTGCTCTTGCCGCCGATGCGGTTCATCGCAATTGCAATCGCTTCGTGCGATTCCGCAGAGATCGATCCATAGCTCATCGCTCCGGTACAGAACCGCTTGACGATCTCGCTGGCAGGTTCGACCTCTTCCAGTGGAATTGGATTCCCCTGCTTGAACCGCATCAGTCCACGCAAGGTCCCCTGCCGGTAATTGCTCTCGTTCACCAGAGCAGCGAAACGCTTGTAGGCGTTCTTGTCTCCGTCACGAGCAGCCTGCTGGATTTCGGCAATCGTAAACGGATTCCAGCCATGCTTTTCACCGTCATGCCGCCAATGCACCAGTCCCATGTTGCTAAGCACCGGGAGAGGCTCCGACTCTGCACGAGAGGGATATCCAATCTCGTGACGGCGGATCGTCTCCTCAGCAAGGATCTCGAATCCGATCCCGCGAATCCGGCTGGCTGTTCCACTGAAACAGAGATCGACGACTTCCGGAGACAGTCCAAGCGCTTCGAAAATCTGGGCTCCCTTGTACGACTGAAGTGTCGAGATTCCCATCTTGCCCATGACCTTCAGCATTCCCTTGCTGACCCCTTCACGGTACGTCTCGACAATTTTCTCTTCGGTGTAATCCTCCTTCAGGTGCCCATGATTTCGAGCATCCCGCATGGTGTCGAAGGCAAGGTACGGATTGATCGCGTCCGCACCGTAACCCACGAGCAAGCAGAAGTGATGCACTTCGCGAGCCTCGGCCGACTCCAGAATCAGTCCGATACGGGTCCGCAATTCCTTCCGAACCAGATGATGATGCACAGCACCACACGCCAGCAGCGAGCTGATACCGACCCGTTCTGCGCTCGTCGCCCGATCGCTTAACACAACCAGGGCGTAACCTTCCGCGATGGCTTGTTCAGCTTCGCGGCAGATCCGTTCAATGGCCGGCTTGAGCCCCTTGGCCCCTTCCGCCTTTGGCCAAGTCGCGTCGATGGTCTTTGTCTTCCAGCCATCACTGCCGTCCAAAGCCTTGATCGCCGCCATTTCTTCATCGGTGAGAATCGGATGCGGGACTCGCAACCGATGGCATTGCTGTTCGGTCGTGTCGAACAGGTTGCCTTCCGGCCCGATGTAGCATTCCAGCGACATGATGACTTCTTCCCGGATCGAGTCGATCGGGGGGTTGGTCACCTGTGCAAAGAGCTGCTTGAAGTAGTCGTAGATCAGTCGCGGCTGGTCGGACAGACAGGCCAGCGAAGCATCATCCCCCATCGAGTAAATGGGGTCTTTCTTCGCATTGATCAGTGGCAGTAGCATGAACTGCATCGTTTCGGTTGTGTAACCGAACGCCTGCATTTGTCGAAGGAGTTCTTCCCCACGCAATGGAGAAACGGCTCCCCCTTTGCGCTGCCATTTCTTCGTCAGGTCGCTCAGTTCAACCCGCTGACGCTTCAGCCACTCGGCATACGGATGCCTGCTGGCGACTTCGTGCTTGAGTTCTTCGTCCGGGATCAGCCGTCCCTGTTCAAAGTCAACGAGGAACATCTTGCCCGGCTGCAGACGCCCCTTGGTCTTGACGTTGGCCGGGTCCACATCGAGCACACCGACTTCGCTGGCCATGATGACCTTGTCATCGTGGGTCACATAGTAGCGGCTGGGGCGAAGTCCATTTCGGTCAAGGCACGCACCGATGAATCGTCCGTCGGTGAAGGAGACGCTCGCGGGACCGTCCCACGGTTCCATCAGGGCCGAGAAGAATTCGTAGAATGCCCGCTTTTCCTCGGACATGGAATGATGATTCTGCCAGGCTTCCGGGATCATCATCATCGCCACTTCACGAAGCCGTCGACCACCGTGATAGAGCAACTCCATCACGTTGTCGAAGTTCCCGGAATCGCTGCAGTGCTTCTCGATAATCGGGAAGAGGTCCTTGAGATCATCACCGAACAGGGCAGATGAGAGAGCCCCCTGTCGGGCGTTCATCCAGTTGCTGTTCCCCTTGACGGTATTGATTTCCCCGTTATGGGCAATGCACCGCAACGGCTGAGCACGATCCCATGAGGGGAATGTGTTTGTACTGAAGCGACTGTGAACCATCGCCAGATGGGTCTCATAGTCTTCTTCGCGCAGGTCCGGGAAGTATTCCAGCACCTGCCCCGGAGTGAGCATCCCCTTATAGACGATGACCCGTGACGAGAGTGTGCAGATGTAGAATTCAAGAGCGTGGGGATGATCGCTCTCGCGAATCTGATGACTGACGATCTTGCGAATAACGAACAACTTCCGTTCGAAATCGTCCTGAGCCATCCCTGCCGGAGCTCCGATGAGGAGCATCTTCATGTCGGGTTCGACAGCAAGAGCACTCGGACCGATATTGGCCCGCTGTGGTTCCTGTGGAACATCGCGCCAGCCCAGGAGAGTCGCCCCTTGTCGGGCAATCTGCTGATTGACGCGATTCTTGAACTCTTCCTGAGCGGCAGCATCTTTCGGGAAAAAGACAATTCCGGCGCCGTATAGTCCAGCAGGGGGGAGGTCCACCCCGAGTTCCGACTTCACCACGCGGCGCAGAAACTTGTCCGGGATGGCGGTCAGCATTCCTGCCCCGTCACCGGTATTCTCTTCGCAACCACACGCCCCGCGATGGGTCATATGCCGGTTAATACGGTCGGCGTCCAGGATAATCTGGTGCGACGGAATTCCTTTGATGTGGGCCACGAACCCGACTCCACACGCATCGTGTTCGTTTGCGCTGGAATACAGGCCATAATCTTCGGGAAATCCGGATCGCTGCAACTTGATCATCGACTCTTCCATAGGACTTCTCGCGGATTTCGGAGCCTTGATTCCAAGGCACCGAAAGGGCAGGGAGAAGCGAGGGCTTCATCCCCGGAGGAACAAAATTCTTGGTAAATAAAATCCAGACGCTGGATTCGAAAATCGGGTAACAGAACGCCAGTCAGCTGAAACGAGGGCGCCTGTCAGGAGTGACGGGACGCCAGAGTCTGCAGCACTGCGTCCTCGGAATCACCCGGATCTTCGTGCAGCAACTCGACAAATTTTTCCGCCGCTCGTGACAAGTGCTTGTTGCGCTTATGCACGATGCTCAAAGGGCGGGTGAACGTCGCATCGGAAAACGGGATGGCGTGAAGCACCCCGAACTCCAGTTCGCGTCGCATCGTTGTCAATGGGAGGATGGCCACTCCCAGGTCAATTTCGACGGCCCGCTTGATTGTTTCCACGTTATCGAACTGATGTGTCACGTTAACCGACACATTGGAGTTCTTCAGTAGTTTTTCGGTTTTTCGACGGATTGTGAGATCTGCGGTAAATGCAACGAAATCTGTCCCATCTAGTTCCCGAATGCTGATCTGATCCCGTCCGGCCCACCGGTGTTGAGAAGAGACAGCGACAACCATCTCCTGGTTCTGCCAGGGAATGCACGCAATTTCCCCCCGGTCGGGCGGAAACGACACAATCCCCAGATCCACCTCATCTCTCAGGACCCGGCTGTAGATCGCGTCGGGATGCCCATAATCGAGATGAAGAGTAATGTCAGGATACTCGTTCCGTAACCTGTTGACATAACTCGACATCTGGAGCAAACCAACGGAATAGATCGCAGAAACGCGAACTTTTCCGATGATTCGACCACTATACTCGTGAACAGCATCCTCGATCGCACGATAATCCATCAACCATTTCTGGCATCGTTCGAAATAGATCGATCCTGCCGGAGTCAGTTCGATTGGCCGTTTGGACCGGTCAATCAACGTCACACCGATCTCATCTTCCAGCTGCTGGAGCGCCTGGCTCACCGCAGGCTGCGAAATCTGCCGCGCAGCCGCAGCTTTGGAAAAGCTGCGATACGTGGCGATATCACAGAAGATCTCGGTGTTTCGGAGGTTCACTATCGGATTCGCTGAGCGACGAGATAAGAAAAAGTGATAAACAATCCAGACAAGGATAAGTGAAGCAGTCTAATGCGGTCGAATTCATGCGTCAAGTTTCGGATTTTGAAGAAAAGTGGCATTTCCGATGGTTTCGGACTGCCTCCGAACAAAAAAGAGAGCCGGAACAGGTGTGCTTCAGGGCGCATCTCGTGACAAGGAAAGCTAAACTGACCGCCTAACCTGGCTCGAACGACTCTGTTTTTCGATTTCAACACCCATGCAATACACCCCGGTTGTTGGACTGGAAGTCCATGTACAGCTTCAGACTCGCACCAAGATTTTTTGCGGGTGCCTGAACAGATTTAATCCTGACGCCCCGAATACCCAGACCTGTCCGGTCTGTCTGGGGCTTCCGGGTGCCCTTCCAGTCATGAATCAGGAAGCGTTTCAACTGGCACTCAAAACCGCCATTGCGCTGAATTGCGAAATCGCTCCCTATACCAAATGGGACCGGAAGCAGTACTACTACCCGGACCTCCCCAAGGGCTATCAGATCAGCCAGTATGACCTTCCTTTCAGTCATGACGGCTACCTTGAAGCGTTCGACGCAGAGGGAAATGTCCGGAAGATCCGGATTCAGCGTGCCCACCTGGAAGAAGACGCCGGGAAGAACATTCATGACGAAACCGGGCGAGGTGCGGACAGTCAGGTGGATCTGAACCGGGCAGGGACTCCGCTTCTGGAAATTGTCACGCATCCGGATATCCGCTCTGCTGCGGAAGCCAAATCATTTCTGGAAGAAATGCACCTGCTGCTGACGTTCCTGGGAGTCTCCGACTGCAACATGCAGGAGGGGAGTCTCCGGTGTGATGCAAACGTCAACGTGCAGTTCGACAACGGCGCCATCGCGACCCCCATTGTCGAGATCAAGAACCTGAACACATTCCGTGGTGTTGAAGCCGCCATCGAATACGAGGTTCTACGTCAGATCAAAGAATTTGAGCAAACGGGGAGGAAGCTGGGAGATCCCGGAGTCGAAAAGGAGACAAGAGGGTGGGACCCGCAGCGAAACATGACGTTTCCCCAGCGAGGCAAAGAGGCGGCCGCTGATTACCGGTACTTCCCGGACCCCGATTTGTTGCCGGTGACAGTCTCCCGAGAGACGGTCGAGCAGATTCGTGCCTCACTCGCAGAGCCCCCGGCACGGAAACGAGTCCGGTTCCAGAAGGAACTCGGGCTTTCAGACTACGACTCCAATGTCCTTGTGAATCAGGGAGCGGAGCTTTCGGCGTACTTTGAAGAAGTGTACCGGATCTGTGGGGACGCCAAGCAGGCAGCGAACTGGGTGACTCAGGATGTTCTTCGGGAACTCAAGGACCGGAACCTGACCATCACCGAATTTCCATTGTCCGCCGACGTACTGGGAACGCTCCTGAAGCGGGTGACAGATAAAGTTGTCACGGTGAAAAGTGCCCGTGAGGTCTTCACGCTGCTTCTTCCTCCGCTTCCTGAAGAGAGCGACGATTTCGAGGATGACGATCAACCGGATGTGGAAATTCCAAGGCCGGTTGTTGCAGACATCGATCGTCTGATCGCCGAGAAGGGACTGGCCATTGTCAATGACACTGCCGCCATTGAAGCTGCCATCAATGAAGCTATCGCCACGAATGCCAAAGCCATTGAGGACTTCAAGGCGGGCAAGCAGCAGGCACTGGGGGCGATTATCGGAAAGGTGATGAAGCAGGTGAAGGGTGCGGATGCAAAAATGGTCCGCGAACTCGTCATCGCGAAGATCTCATAACGAGACGATGAATCCAGCCGCACAAACCGGTTGTGCGGCTGGACGAGAAATCTGATCAGAGCCCGAAAGCCTGCCGAACGAATCACTGTACTTTTGACGGCAAGCGAACCGCCGCACAGTGATCCCGATTCGTGTGATCCCG
>CALLWY010000297.1 GCA_938015865.1 uncultured Planctomicrobium sp. | reverse complement strand
GCTTCGCGAGCCTGCTGAACCGCAGGCAGCAGCAGTGCGATCAACACCGCGATAATGGCAATCACCACCAGCAATTCGATCAGCGTGAACGCCTTCCGCTGACCCCGGTGACATCGTTGCATTTCCTTTTCCCTTTCTGACAGCAAAGAAACATGAAATAACGCCGGCCTGACCTCCCCTCACCGGCCAGACACGAATAAATCGCCTGCATACCTCTCATTACCGATTTATTCGCACAGGATACGCTAGCGTTCGGTCAGTGATTTTGCAATTACACCTCACTGATCGCTGCTGCACGCAATTCCCCGGCGGAGTCCGCCGGGCGAAATTGCGAAACGGAGTTTCCGAACTGGCGAGTCGCAGCGGCCCGCTCTCCGGACAATGTTGATCCCGGGCCAACACACCAGCTGTAAGTTACTTATCCGAAAGAACTTGCTATCCAGACACAAGACCACCACGCCCAGAAGACGCTCTCGAAGCGAATGCCCGCCACCCTCTCGACCAATGGCCTCAGATTTGACACTGAGCCATCGGAACGGAATGGCGACACGCCTATGGTCGTCGTATCGGAGGCACCGAGAGTCTTGGAGAGTAAATCGCCGAACAGGCAGAAGAGATCGTTAGCGATCTTATTCGTATCCGGAAATGTCAAATCCCTGGCCACATCGTCGTCTGCCAGAAATCTCCAGCGTCGGCTCCGACTTCATGATGATGCTGGTCCGAAGCCACAAACCTGTCAGAGGACAAGGGAGTCATTATCTGGCGCTGTGCAGCGTCCCCCAGCTAGCTTGTCACCTCCTTCACCTTAGACTGCTCTGGATACACTCTGGGGAATCGATGACACTCCTGCTCAAGATCAAAACGCTGTTGTGGGACCTTGACCTCCCGCAATAAAGTGGAAAATTCTCGATGCCCAATCACCACCGGGTCAGAGAACTCTACGGAACAACTTCCCCGAAAGGGAACATGCGCTCATGGCAGATATTCGCAAGATTCGTAAAGCCTCACCCAATGTCTCCGAGGAGAATCCGCTTCCAACAGAGCATGACGTCGACCTGGAAGCAACAGCACGTCTGGTCGACGAAATTAAGGAAACGGCTGACAAGTTCGCCCGTGATCATGCCACTCGCGGGGATTTGAAACTGGTCAGCCGGGCTCTGAAGGAGCTGCGCTACGCATTTAAGGTCTTCACGCCGTTCCGTCGACAGCGGAAAGTGACCGTCTTCGGATCAGCACGCACCAGGCCCGATCATCCCGCCTATCAGGCCGCTGTGGAATTCGGTCGACGATGTGCAGAAGAGGGCTGGTTCGTCGTCACTGGAGCGGGCGGAGGGATCATGGAGGCGGCACACGTCGGGGCCGGACGAAAAATGTCCATGGGCCTCAACATTATTTTGCCGTTTGAACAGGAAGCCAATTACGTCATCAGCAAGGACGAAAAGCTCGTCAACCTCCGCTACTTCTTCACGCGAAAACTGATGTTCGTGAAGGAAGTCCATGCTGTTGCCATGTTTCCGGGGGGATTCGGCTCGCAGGATGAACTCTTTGAGACCTTAACACTGGTACAAACCGGCAAACGGGACCTGATGCCGATTGTCTGCATCGATCCTCCAGGAGGGACTTACTGGAAACACTGGTACGATTTCGTGGTTGAAAACCTGCTCAAGCAGGAACTCATCTCACCGGCCGACCTGTCCCTGTTCAAGATCACCGACAACGTGGAAGAGGCGGTGAGTGAAATCATGGGGTTCTACTGTGTTTACAACAGTATGAGATACATCCGGGACAAGCTCTACATTCGTCTTCATGTCGCACCGGACGAAGCCTTTCTCGATCGCTTGAACACGGAATTCGCCGATGTTGTTGCCGAAGGAAAGATCGAATTGACGACCGCCCACGAGCGAGAAAAAGGAGACGAACATCTCCGCAATCTGCCCCGACTGGCGTTTCACTTTAACCGGCGGGAAGTCGGCCGATTACGACAGATGGTGGACCTGATCAACGAAACACTTGGACAGTGTTGATCCGACCTGTAGTGAGCAATTCACCAGCCAGCAACGTCGCCCCCGGTTCCACAACCGGCATCAGACTCCTCTGGCTGCGGGGTCAAGACGTTCGGGGTGAAACTCGATCCCGCTTCCGAACTCTTCACTGAACGTGACTTCCCCATCGACAATCCGAACCCCGCTGGCCGGGTCCATCGCCAGAAGCGTGGCTCCATCCAGATCGGCATAGTCCAGAAGGGGGAGCAGCTGTGCCGCAGCTGAAATTCCGACGGAGGATTCAATCATGCATCCGACCATCGTGCGCATCCCCAGTTCACGAGCCCGGCGCAGCATTCGTGCAGCAGGGGTCAGCCCCCCACACTTGACCAGCTTCACGTTCACCCCGTGAAACAGACCGGCACAACGATCAACATCGGCTTCTGTCCGGCAACTCTCATCCGCAATGATAGGGAGCGCGCTGTTCTCGAAGACAAACTTCCTCTCATCATCTGAACTCGTGGCAGGGAGTGGTTGCTCGATGAATTCGACTCCCAACCGGGCAAGGACATGCGAATACTCGACCGCCTGTTTCGGGGTCCATGCACAATTGGCATCTACCCGAATGACAGCCGAGGTCTCATTTCGCAACGCCCGCACGATGTCCAGGTCGTGAGGGGTCCCGAGTTTGACCTTATACACAGGCCAGCCGGGCTGAGCCCGATATTTACGGATCATCTCATCAATGGAGTCGATCCCCAGCGTATAGCTGGAACGGGGGCCAACCGATTCCGGGATTCCAAGCAGTTGCCGCGTTGTCCTGCCGTGAATTTTTCCGAACAGATCGTAACCGGCACAGTCGATGGCAGACTGGATAAACGGGTCGTCAGGAATCACCTCCTGACAAATTGCGTGCAGATTCTCCGGTGAAGGGCAGACCTTCACATCGACCTCGAGAACACCGACCAGCTTCTCAAGAGATCGTTCCAGAGACTCGTAGGTGTGACCATAGTAGGCATTGCACATTGCCTCGCCGTAGCCGGTCTGCTGACCATCCGAGAGCGAGACAATCAGAGAATTCTGGTGACGGATGGTCCCCCGGGAGATGGTGAATGGGTCTTTCAACGGGAGGGCGATCCGCTGCCAGGACAAGTTCATTGCGAGAGCCTTTCCCTGAGCTTGACCACCGCATCAACCAGAATGCCGGGGCCATCCCGATAGACATCACAGACAGGCAAACCGGTACGGGCCTGAACTTCCGCCTTTTCAATTTCCGCCTGTTCCGGCGTGATGTGACGTCCGTTCATGGCGATTCCGATGACTTCTGTCGGGTGTCGCTGCGATCCAATCCTTTCGTAAAGATCAATGTAGGTTTCAAGAGACTTCAGCGGGACATGCGGCATCCCTTTGACGTGCGTCCGTCCTGCTTCATAGCAGAAGATAAGCCCCTGGGGAGCACATCCGGTCAGCAGTCCCATCGTCACTGCCGAAAAAGCAGGGTGGGTGATGCTTCCCTGTCCCTCGATGAGAAGGATGTCATGCTCTTCATTCTCGGCAACCAGTTCCTCAATCGCACCGTTCACGAAGTCCGAGACCACACAATCAATCGGAACCCCGTTGCCAACGATCATGATTCCGGTCTGGCCTGTTGCAAGAAACTTCGCGTTGTAGCCGCGAGCTTTCAGCCCCGCCTCCAGCTCCAGCGTGGTGACCATTTTCCCGACGCTGCAATCGTGACCGACTGCATGAATTCGCAGGCAATCAGGACGAAAATCCCGTCCTTTGGCGGTCTGACGAAACTGGTTTCGTCGGACATCGATCAACCGGCTTCCACTCTGGCGTGCCGCATTGGCCAAGTCTTCATCGTCGACCAGAAAGTCGTGCATCCCCGAAACAATATCGATCCCCTGATGAATCCCGTCGAGAATCACAGTACGAATCGATTCCGGCAAAGCTCCTCCGGCAGCGGCAATTCCCACGAATAGCGAGTCGGGAGACTCCACTTCTGCAAGGGACGCGACAATGGGAATTGCTCCTCCAACTCCGTAGTGCTCCTGCGCGGTCTTCCCACGATGGGCGGGATCGATCACCGCAATGCAGTCGGCCCCTCGGTAGCGCAACAGGCTGATCGCTGTTTTGCTGTTCATAATCGGAGCGTCTTCACCCACAGCAATGGCGATCCGGTGATATCCCAGAATCGGCTGGACCCGAACGGAGTAGGGAAGTTCAAATTCGTGATCTGTCATGACCATCGTCGGAGGGTTTCTTTAGTGATCGAGCAATTGACATTGATTAGATGGGCAGGAGGGATGCTCTCTCAACAGACCTCATCGTTCTTTGTGACCTTCAGAACTGGATGGCTTCGGTTTTCGAATTGCCCGACCGGCGAGGGCATCTGTCGGCTTCCCTTGATCGACAGCAAGGATACCATTCACGAACACCTACTCCATTCCGGACGCCGGCTGCTTCGGATTGTCAAAGGTCGCATTATCGATGAATGTTTCCCGGATTGAAAATGACCACATCTGCTGCCAGTCCAACTTTGAGGAGTCCCCGGTCATTCAGCCCCAGAATGCGAGCGGGCATCCCAGTAGAGCTGGCAATGGCTGCTTCCAGGGAAATCACCTGCCCACGGATGGCATAGCGACCAATTTTTCTCGGAAATGTCCCGTCGCTTCGAGAATGAGGAAGCCCCAGTCCGGACCGCTTTGAACTCCCATCAGATGCCGTCGCCACCCAGGAAAGAGTCATGGCCTCACGGACATCCTCTTCACTCATCTCGAAATTGACGATCGATGCTCCTCCATTACGAAGGATGTATTCCACAACCTCCAGCGGAGGCTGACCCTCTTCCCCAGCAATTTCCTTGAGATTCTTTCCCGTCCATGACGGACGTTTTTAAAGTTGACAATGACCAACTGCCCTCCATGGTCCTTCGTGTCGCGTTTGCTCTGGATCTCCTTCCGGCGTCGCGGGCCCCC
>CALLWY010000296.1 GCA_938015865.1 uncultured Planctomicrobium sp. | reverse complement strand
CTTTGCCCGCGATTCCAAAGCCGCCAATGCCTACCGTGACAAGGCCCGCGCCGATTACGACATCGCGGTCCGGGATCAGGCTCCCGAAGATCGTCTCTCCATCTTCTACCAGACCTACCGGCAGAAAGAAGAAGAGGCCCGGCAGAAAGCGATCGAAGCGGAACAGAAGCAGATTGAATACAATGCCGTTAAAAGCGAACTGGTGATGTTGAGGGAAGATCTCGACAAAGCCAAAGCAGAACTGACGAGAGCTACTGCCGACAGAACCGCTCTTGAAGAACAGAAAGATCAGCTCCAGCCGAAAAGCACATTCGCCGCCTGGAAACGGAAGTTCAAAGAGCTTCCGATCATCAACGGCTTTAACCCACATCTGAAGATTCAGTACGACTGGGCCGCCGATCTGAAGCAGACGCTCGGAATGACGCGGGTCTCACGTGTCGACCGCTGCCGGACCTGCCATGTCAACATCTCCGACTTTGGTGCGGGAAATGTCCCGAACTATTCATCAGAGAACTACGAGCAGCCATTCTGTACTCACCCCAATGGGGACCTGTACCTGACAGCCACCAGTCCGCACCCGGTCAATAACTTTGGCTGCACAATCTGCCATGAAGGGGATGGCTCCGGGACTGCATTTCAGACCGCAGAACATACCCCCAGCAATCCGGCCGTTGCATCGAGATGGAGCCACGAACATCACTGGCATCCCAATCACTTCTGGGAATATCCGATGCACCCCAAGCAGTTCATTGAATCGAGCTGCCTGAAGTGCCATCACAATGTTGTTGAACTCGGGGTCAACAAGAAGTTTGGGGCATCTGCTCCTAACGTGTACAAGGGGTACACCCTGATCCGTGACTATGGCTGCTTCGGATGCCATGAGATCAACGGGTTCGACGGAACAACTCCGATCGGCCCGGACATGCGGCTCGAACCGCAGACGCCCGAAGAAATTGCCAAGTATGCTGCCGATCCCAATCAGGTCCCGGGGACCATGCGAAAGGTCGGCCCCTCGCTCCGTCACATCAAGGAAAAGGTGACGCCGGAGTTCATTGCCTACTGGACAGAAAACCCTGCGCGATTCCGCCCGACAACGCGGATGCCGCAGTTCTTTAACCTGAGCAATCAGCATGATGCGCTGGCCGGCGTCCTTCAACCGGTTGAGCTCGCTGCCCTGTCCGAATTTCTGATCGCCAAGTCTCAGCCACTGGAGCTGAGCCATCCCGCTGCGGGTTATCAGCCCGATCCAGAGCGTGGGAAAGAACTCTTCAGCAAGCGGGGTTGCCTCGCGTGCCACAGCCGTAGTGGGGAAGAATTCAAGGAGATTCACGCCGACTTCGGCCCGGATCTCTCCCGAATTCACGAAAAACTCCTCCCCGGAGAGGCAGGCTTCAACTGGCTGTATACCTGGATCAGGGAACCATCCCTGTACCATGCCCGGACCAAGATGCCGGATCTATTCCTGGATCCATATCAGGACGGGGATGTCACCATCGACCCCGCTGCCGATATTGCTGCGTATCTGCTTCAAGGAACCGGACCAACCGAGTTCCCGGCCCTTCCGAAGTCCGCCCCATACACGGGAATTATCGCTGGCAAGAGTGATGCGAATGGAGTCTGGATTCAGGAAACCCTGACCGGAAGTCCCACCGACCGGGCCGAAGTCCAGCAGGGAGAGAACTGGTTGCTCCAGCCGCTGGAACCGGGTCTCCTGATCACGGAAGTCAATGGAAACGCTGTCACTTCTGCAGAACAGTTCCATCAGCAGGTCAGCGGAGCCAAGCCGGGGGACATCGTTGAAGTGACGGTGAAGCAGAACGGGAAACCCCGGACATACCGTTTGAAAGTCAGCACCCCGCTGGACGACCTCGTTCGCCTGTACCTGTCCAAATCGCTCCCACAAGGGCGACTTGAGAACGTCTTCAACGACCGACGCTACCCGGTCACGCCCGAAATGTACGCTGATGGAAAATCTCCAAGCGACTTCATCAAAGGGGATGAAATCGAGCTGGTTCCACAAAACTACGACGAGGAACTGACTCCCGAAGAATGGGAGCACCGAAAGATCCTTTACGTCGGCCGCAGGACCATCTCCCGTTACGGGTGCTTCGGCTGTCACGACATCCCCGGATTCGAAACGGCACGTCCCATCGGAACGGCGTTGCAGGACTGGGGACGAAAGGATACGTCGAAGCTCGCGTTCGAACACATTCATGAGTTCCTGCATCATCACGGAGATCCCAACGGCGGAAGTACCGCAGCACGGCTGGAACATGCAGTCAAGAATGCGAAAGCTGGCAACAAGGGGGTTTCGGAAGCAGAACTGAATGAAGCCTACCTCTACAACAGCCTGATCAACCACGGACGGGCCGGTTTCCTCTGGCAGAAGCTCCGCGAACCGCGCAGCTACGACTACATGAAGACGGAGACCAAAGGATGGGATGAACGGCTTCGAATGCCCAAGTTCCCCTTCTCGCAGGATGACATTGAGAAGGTCGCGACCTTTGTCCTCGGTCTGGTGGCAGAACCACCTGCTCCGCAGTACGTCTACAACCCCGCAGGGTCAGCCGGAGCCATCATCGCAGGGGAGAAAATCCTCTCGAAGTACAACTGCGCCGGTTGCCATATGCTGGAGATGCCGGTCTGGGAATTCGGCATGGACCCGGACGAAATCAATGTCCCGGAACTTGCTGAAGGCGAGGAGCCGATCTTCCAGATCTTCAAGAAGATCAAACCACCCATCAACCCGCATACCGGGCGGACGCTGAATTCGGGAGAACCGATTCTTCGCGTCACCGGCTACCCGCAGGCATTTCCAGATCCCGAAGATGATCCGGAGGATCAGTTTTATTCCTTCGTCCTCTGGGATGCCGTCCAGTTGAACGAAGACCAGACCCTGATGCCGGGTCAACCACTTCCGGTGGCGGCAACAAACATTCAGTCCAAAGGGGAAGGGCGCGGGGGTGATCTGGCGAAGTGGCTGATCCCGCGGCTTCCTGGGAATGAACGGGGAGTGAAAGATATCAACGAAGCCTGGCAGGCAGCCCCTCCTCCTCTTGTCCGGCAGGGACAGAAGGCACAGACGCCGTGGATGTATCAGTTCCTGAAAAATCCGGAGCAGATTCGTTTCACGACGGTCTTGCGCATGCCCCGCTTCAACATGAGCGATGAAGAGGCCCAGATACTGGCCAATTACTTCTCTGCCGTCGATGGAGCTCCCTACCCATACCAGCTTATTCCAGAAAAGGAAGCAAGCTACCAGGCGGCTGCACAGGCGCAATACCACAGCGAGTACCCAGACGCCGAACCGAAGAACTATCTGGATGCGTCCTGGCTGGTACTCAACGGCCCATTGTGCCGGAAATGCCATACGGTCGGGGGGAACGTTGTGACCGAGGTTGATCCCTCTCAGGTGAAACGAGGTCCTAACCTTCAGCGGGTAGAAAGCCGGCTCAGACCTGACTTCACCCGGGTCTGGATCCATAATCCGAAGTGGATTCTCCCATACACCTCAATGCCTCAGAACTTCCCTCCGGGCGGGAAATCGGCCATGGAGGCGCTGTTCGATGGCAACAATGCCCGCCAGGAAGCATCAACAGTTGACGCTTTGTTTAACTACACCCGTCTGATCGAAACTCACGGACCAACTACCTACAATCCACCTGGGTCGACGGAAGAGGCCGCTCCCGAAAACGCAGCTCCTGCCCCGGCAGCCACCCAATCCTTCCCCCAGACCGACCCACAGATCGTTCCGGTGAACGTCCCGGACTCCGCCACATCCAGGTCAGAACAAAAGAACCGCTCCCTTCGCTCGGGAGGAGCATCATGAAGGTCATGAGAATCAAGCCTGTTCAATTCACGTTGCTCGCCGGATGCGCATTGCTGATTTGCTCAGGATGCGGAAAATCCGGTCGCCGTGAAGCAATGGGAGGGGGAGCCCTGTCCAAGGTTCGGGTCACGCTCCTGACAGAAAAGGCGGAGTCCGAAGAGAGCGAAACCTCTTCGGCACCGGAGGAATCCGCAAAGATTGAAAAGTTTGGAACGTTCCGTGGACGGGTGACGGTTTCTGGAACTGTTCCTCCGCTGGCGCCATTAGTCTCTCAAGGCCAGCAGACGAAAGATGCCATCTGCTCTGCCCAGCCCGTTCCAAATGAGTCGGTCATCATCGGTCCAGATGGGGGTCTTTCGGGCGTCTTTGTCTTCCTGAGTCGTCTCCCCAACGTCGATGTTCCTCCTCCTCCCAGCGAGCCTGTGGTCATCGACCAGAAAGGCTGCAAGTTCGTCCCACATCTCTCCATCATTCAGGTCGGCCAGCCACTCAAGCTGATTAACTCCGATCCGGTGGCCCACAACGTCAAACTGACCGGAGTGGCGATGAGCTTCAACTCAACCATTCCGGGCGGGGATACCGTCGGAGTAGAAACACAATACCAGCGACCGGAGCGAGGCCCGATCCCGATGGCCTGCGACTTCCACGGCTGGATGCAGGGATATCAGTTGGCAGTCAATCATCCCTGGGCTGCACTGACAAAAGAAGATGGGACCTTTGAAATCACCGGAGTCCCCGCAGGGAAAATGGAGTTCACAGTCTGGCACGAAAAAGCGGGCCGAATTGAAGGGAAGTTGATTGTCGACATCCCTGAGGACGGAGTGGCTGAGAAGAATATTGAAGTGAAGTCTTCCCTGCTCACCGGTTCGTGATCAGCGGTATTGAGAACAGATTCGTCCAACGACGACAGAAGATCCCCATTCAGAGTGAATGACACCCCGATGATTTCGCCCGGAACATGCCGCTTACGAGTGAATTCAACCGCCTCTCCAATCCGGAGTGGGATGGCCGTCATGATGGTTGTCGCCATGATCGGATGGGGGGGATGCGTCCCGGCTCCGGATCATCAGACGACCCGGATTGAAGCGGCCAGCGACCTGAAAATACGGATGACGGACAAGGGACGAGTTGAAGTCTCCCGGTCCGCAGCGGAAACGACTCCCGTCCCGGAGGGAGTGGAAGTCGAGTCCTCAAGCGAAAACTGAACGATCCCGGAACCGGCCCTTGTCCCCGCCCGGTGGAACCGGAGCCTGTTTCATTGAAATTCAAGACGATGCGTCTGCGGACGCAGTAACTTTTGAGGTTGGGGTTTTCAAGTGAGAACCTTTGTTTCTGCAATTGCATTGTTGGCCATTGTCTCCGGATGCGGAAAGCTCGAATTCTCGCATCGTGCGGAGTTCTATGAGCTGGAACCGTACGCGCAGGAGTACGTCAGCACCGTTCTGGCAACCCATTTCGGAACCCCCACCGAAATGGTGGTCTGGGATCGCCTGCCACTTCACAAACATTTGGCTACAGGAACTGTGACGCTCGCAGGCGAAAATGCACTCGCTATTGAGTTGGACGGCCCTCATCAGGAACTGACTCCCGGAACGGAGATCCTGTGGACCAGCGGCACCATGAAAGGGAAACCGAGTGCTTGGCTTGCCAGCTGGGACGAAAAAACCGGTACCGCTCATCTTCAGAAGAAGCTGAAAGAACTTCCCCCCGAGGGGACAAAGGTCATTCTCGGTCCGGGACAGGTTCTCGTTCGCGGTCGAGAATTGTATGCCGTCCACTGTCAGCACTGCCACGGTGTCACCGGCGACGGGAACGGGCCAACGGCTGAATACCTCAACCCTCTCCCGCGTGATTATCGAAAAGGGATCTTCAAGTTCACGCTGACACAGGCAGACAAACGGGCTGCCCGTTCTGATCTGGTTCGAGTGATCCAGGAAGGAGTTCCCGGGACCTACATGCCTTCGTTCAAACTCCTCTCGAAGGACGAGGTGGACTCCATTGTCGAGTACGTCCTCTGGCTCTCGATGCGTGGGGAAACGGAATATCAACTGGTCCGGTACCTATCAGACGATTACTCGAAAGCGGCTGTTGCAGAACGAATCAAATCGGGTCTCGAGAAGAAGAAGGAAGGCGAACAAGACTACGATACCGCCAAGAGTATTCGTGAAGAGTTCGCAGAACTCGTCAATGACGAAGACGAGTTGCCGTATGAGCTGGAAAACATGATTGAGCTGATGGTCTCGCGCTGGGAGGAAGCTCAAGAGCCGGACGCCATTGTGACCCCACAGGAAAAACGGGTGAAGTACGATGCCGAATCGATTGCCCGGGGACGAAAACTGTACCTGTCCACGGACCTGAACTGCATCGCCTGCCATGGAGACGCCGGTTACGGAGACGGCCCACAGACCTACTCCATCACCAAAGATATCGAAACAGGGAAAGAGAATCCCAAGCCCGGTCTGTATGATGCATGGGGACACCCGGTTCCGCCGCGTAATCTGCATACGGGCATCTACCGCGGTGGTCGTCGCCCAATCGACCTGTACGCACGCGTGCATGCCGGAATCAAGGGAACGCCGATGCCCGCCTTCGGAGCCAAACTTAAGGATCAGGAGATCTGGGACCTCGTGAACTTCATTTATAGTGTCCCGTTCCAGACACAACAGGCAGGGGCCGGAATGGATCCAGCCCAGGAAGAACCGAAGTCAGAAGCCGACGTTGCGGTTCGACAATAACAGGGATTGAGGATATCGACCGACCGAATCTCCCGTATTTGGTCCTATGGAATCCGACAAAACAGACATCTTCGCAAGGTGAATGACGTGAAGTGGTTTTGGTGCGTATTTTTTGCCTTCTGGCCGATCCTGGCGATCGTGGTCTGCGCCATTGCTCCGTCAATGAACTGGTGGTTCCCCGGGGAGGCGATGTCTCCGCTGGGCCGCCGGATTGACGACCTGTTCTACATGATCCTGGTCATCACCTCGATCACCTTTGTCGGAACCCAGCTGGGACTGGCCTACGTGCTGTTCACCGGAGCCCGTCGGACCGAACCCGGAAACACCACCAAAGCATGGTTTTCCCACGGCAGTCACGAGCTGGAAGTGATCTGGAGCACCGTCCCTGCACTGGTCCTCCTGTTCATTGCCCTGTACCAGCTGAATGTCTGGGCCGAGTACCGCATCAAGGATGCCTTCCCGGAAAAGGAGATGGTCGCACTTCTCCATCGCCTTGACCAGAAGCGAACAGAGAACAGCAGCGTCGCACTCGCTGAAGTGACCGCCCGACAGTTTGAATGGCGAATCCGGTACCCCGGCTTCGATGCCGATGGGAAGCTCCTCCCACTCATGCCCGATCCACAGCCAACAGATCTTTACGATGTGAATGAACTGCATCTTCCGGCTGGGGCTCCGGTCATGATCAATCTGCGGACAGATGACGTTCAACACTCCTTTTTCCTACCGGATCTTCGAGTCAAACAGGACGCCGTCCCCGGACTGATCATCCCGGTCTGGTTTGAAGCGATTCAGGAGCGAAGTTACCAGTTTTTATGTGCAGAACTTTGCGGGTGGGGCCATTACAAGATGGGAGCCCGTTTCGTGGCCGACTCTGAAGCTGGATTTCTCGACTATCTGCGAAAGCTGCATCAGAAACAGAACGACGACGGAGTCCGCCCCGAGTCCGACGACAACGAACAGTAAGAATCACAACAACAAGGTTCCTCCCCCCCTTCATGAGGAACCAGAACAGACCACCGTGTCCTTCATCACAACCCTCAAAGCGCGTGCCGACACGGAAGGCACTCGACAATCCCCGACATGGGGGAACAGACGAGTCTGAAGAGACATTTGACCAACGCAATTCGAAGATTCGTATTTGCGATAGTGTGAGGTTTTCCCGTGAGTTCAATCGTCCTCCCCCACGACGCCGGGGCACACAGCCATCATCCTCCTCATCAGGAAGACCGGCTGGCGCTGCTCAAACAGGTTTACAAGTTCTCCACCGACCACAAGGTCATCGGCATCCAGTTTTTGCTGACGACGATTGTCATGCTGATGGTCGGGGGGGCACTGGCTCTGGGGGTGCGCTGGCAACTGGCATTCCCTTGGGAACAGATGCCCATCTTCGGCCAGCTTGTTGCCAAGAACATTCAGATGGGAGGGCAGATTACTCCCGAGTTCTACACAATGCTCTTCACGATGCATGCCACCGTGATGATCTTTCTGGTCATTATCCCCGTTCTGGCCGGAGCCTTCGGGAACTTCCTGATTCCGCTGATGATCGGGGCCGGGGATATGGCGTTTCCCCTGCTCAATGCACTCAGCTACTGGTTCATGTGGCCCGCGATCTTTTTCTTTGCCCTCGCCCTCGGACTGGGAGGAGAGATCACTGGAGTGCGTGGGGGGATGAACGCTGGGGCTGCGGAAGGGTGGACCAATTACCCGGTCCTTTCGGCACTCAAGCAGGCCGCTCCGGGATCCGAAGCCGCCCAGTTCTGGTGGCTTCTGGCGGTGACTTTCGTCGGAGTCTCCTCAATGATGGGTTCGGTCAACTACATGACCACCATCATTAACATGCGAGCCCCCGGGATGACCCTGTTCCGGATGCCACTGACCATCTGGGGCATGTTCATTACCGCGATTCTGCAGGCGTTCGCTTTGCCGGTTCTCACTGCTGCCGGGTTCATGCTTCTGAGTGACCGGACGTTCGGCACCTGCTTCTTCATTCCCGCCGGACTGGTCGTCAACAATGCTCCCCCGACCGTAGGAGGGGGACAACCCCTTCTCTGGCAACATCTGTTCTGGTTCTACTCTCATCCGGCGGTGTACATCATGTTGCTGCCAGCAATGGGAATGGTCTCCGACATGCTTTCATGCATGTGCCGTAAGCCGATCTTCGGCTACAAGCCCATGGTCTATTCTCTCGCGGCCATCGCAGGACTGGGCTTCATTGTGTGGGGGCACCACATGTTCACGTCAGGGATGAACCCCGCCCTCGGGATGACGTTCATGCTCTCCACGATGATGATTGCCCTTCCCTCCGCAGTGAAAGTGTTTAACTGGATTGGAACCATCTGGGGGGGACGCCCGGTTTGGAATACAGTGTTCCTGAACTGCGTCGCGTTCATCTCGATGTTTATCGTCGGGGGACTCTCCGGGATTTTCATGGCGGCAGTGCCGGTCGACATTTACATCCATGACACATACTTCATCGTCGCGCACTTTCACTACGTGATTTTCGGAGCGACGCTTTTCGGAGTCTTTGCTGGAATTCACTTCTGGTATCCGAAGATGTTCGGCCGCCTGATGAACGAGACTTGGGGGAAGATCCACTTCTTCCTGACGTTTATCGGGTTCAATGGGACCTTCTTCCCGATGCACCTGCTGGGGGTCGCCGGGATGCCGCGTCGGTACGCCGACCCGTATCTGCATCCCTATCTCGAGCACCTGCTGCCGATGAACCAGTTTATGACGATCTGTGCCTGCATCATGGGTTTCGCCCAGTTCATTCTGATCTGGAACTTCGTCCACAGCTGGTTCTTTGGCGAAATTGCGGGACGCAATCCCTGGCATGCGAATGGACTCGAATGGTGTGCTCCCTCTCCTCCCGGACATGGAAACTTCGAGACACAGCCCATCGTTTATCGCGGTCCCTACGAGTACTCCAATCCGAATCATGACAGCGATTACTGGCCACAATGGGAACCGCCTGTCGGAAAGACAACGGTCCCCGAACCGGTTTCAGGCCATTGATGTGAGCCATCGCCGCAGGAAAACCTCAGTGGCGATGGCGAAGGGTCAGGACGATGCTGTGATTTTCTGGAATCACAGCCCCCCTTTTTGATGCAGTGACCAAGTGGGAGCACAACGGGCCAGAACCCTGAATGTTTCAAACACGAACTTGAGTGCGTGGGCCTTTCTAAACACCAGCCGCAATTGTCTCAACGGTTGTTGGCACTGACAAACAGGTCTCGCCGAAACTCGAAATGAATCAAGACCAATATCACCCCGGATTTCACAAGCTGGCGATCTCCACGATTTTCGTGGCACTCACCACGCTGATTTTCGGGGCACTGACCACAACGAAGAATGCCGGGATGGCCTTCCCTGACTGGCCGACCTCGGATGGTCATTTCATGATCACCTACCCCTGGCTGAAGGACTATGCTGTCCGATGGGATAAATTCCTCGAACATGGCCATCGGCTGGCGGGGATCCTGATCGGGATCTGGTCCATTGCCCTCGTTGTCACAGCCCAGTTGGTCGAAAAACGCCCCCGGGTGAAGTGGCTCGCCATTTCTATCCTGCTCGGAGTCATCTGTCAGGGAGGATTGGGGGGATTCCGCGTTCAATTAAACGATCGTGGATTGGCGATGCTTCACGGCATCTTTGCAGCGATTGTTTTCTCACTGATGGGAACCCTCGTTGTCGTCACCGGCAAACAGTGGAGAGATGCAGCCAAAACTCCGATTTCCAAGCCACTCACAGCCATGAAAGTGATGGCGGTCACAGCATTAGGACTATTATGCGTTCAGTATGTTTTCGGCAGTTTGATCCGGCACCGCGGGACCGGACTGCATGAACATCTGGGAATCGGGATACTCTTTCCGGTCGTGGCTTTCGTAAACGCCATCATTTCTCAAAAATGTGAGAGTTCCTGGCTCCGTCGGTCATCATGGACCCTGCTGGGAGTTGCATCACTTCAGGTCGCCTTGGGACTTGCCACTTGGGTTCTGAAGTATGGATTTGCGGCGACCGGCTATGTGGCGGTCGCCGATTCCACACAACAGGTTATTGTTCGGACAGTACATATGGTCTGGGGCGTAATCACCCTGATGACTGCGGTCGTGCATACCGTGAAAGTCTATCGCGTCGCTGCTGTTTCTCCTGCAACAGCAGAGCCGACGCTGGAAATTCGACGTTCATCCTCTTCGCAGCAGCCTCCTCTCGCACAGCCCGGAGGTGCAGGATGAACTCCATCGCCACCCCCGTTTCTCCAAAACCAGCGGTCCGCAGCGGGCCCCTGCACTCCGGCCACGTCCACACGGGAGCCGTCGAATTTGTTCACGTCGCTGGCCGGGCGGGACGTCTGGCGGCGTACCTGGAGCTGGCCAAGCCACGCATTGCGATCATGGTGCTGGTCGCTGTCTCCGTTGGCTATCTGCTCGCCAGCCAAGGGAACTGGAATCCCTGGCCATTAGGTCACGCCTGTCTGGGAATCCTGCTGGCTGTGGTCGCCTCCAGTGCCCTGAACCAGATTCTGGAACGAAAGACCGACAGCCTGATGCCACGGACTCAGGGGCGTCCTCTCCCATCGGCGCGTCTGAAGACATCAGAAGTGGTCATTTTTGCACTGCTGTGCAGTGCTATCTCTTTTGTCTACCTCCTGCTGACGGTCAATACACTTACTGCCTTCCTGACGCTAACCACGACCGTCCTGTACGCCGGATGTTACACACCGCTCAAGCGACATAGTGCGCTTTGCACCGTTGTTGGGGCGGTCCCGGGGGCTCTCCCTCCGGTTCTTGGCTGGGCTGCCGCCGGAAATGGACTGGATCTGGGAGCATTCAGCCTGTTTGCGATCCTGTTCATCTGGCAGTTTCCTCATTTTCTGGCCATCGGCTGGATCTATCAGGATCAATATCGAGATGCTGGCCTGAAGATGCTCCCGGGTAACGGGATGCCTGGAATCGTTGGGGTCATCAGCACGGGTTATGCCCTGGTCCTGATCCCCATCAGCCTCCTCCCCGCGAAGATTGGACTGACCGGACAGCTTTACCCTTTGATCGCCCTGATCATGGGGGGAGCTTATCTCTGGTCGGCAGTTTGCTTTCAGCGAAACGAGTCCCGGAAAAATGCCCGGATGGTGGTCTGGGTCTCGCTGGTGTAACTGCCGATCATTCTGGCAGCCCTGGCGTTTGATCACCTGAGATTGTTGCAGTAACAGCAGCAGGGAATGACATTCATGTCGCACAGCGCTACTCATGGACATGCGTCCCACGCCCCCGCGTTACGAATGGGGCTGCCGATCTCCAATGCCAAGCTCGGAATGTGGCTGTTTCTGGGGACGGAGATCATGTTCTTCACTGCCTTCATCGGCAGTTACATCGTGCTGTACTTCGGTTCTCCCGGCTGGCCGACCGACACCAATGTGACACACATCAAGATCTGGGCGGGCGGACTGAACACGTTCGTCCTGCTCACCAGCAGCTACTTTGTGGTTCTGGCTCACGAAGCTATGGCACAAGGAAAGTATCAGCGAGCATGGAACTTCATCGCGATGACGTTCCTGGCAGCTTGTCTGTTTCTTGGAATCAAAGGAATCGAGTACTACGGGAAGTTTGATCACCGGATTCTGCCCGGAATTATTCCGGAAACCGACCTTGAGTCGGTCCGAACCCTGCGGGACGACTGGGAAAAGCAGATGGACCGTACTCTCAATTCTCTGATCCCTGGCAAAGATCCCCTCCACGTCAAGCAGGCCACCCTGCTGGGGGAAATTGACAGTGCGGAGGGCGCTCGAAGGACGCAGCTGCAGAACTGGGCGGATCTCTATACCGAATTTGCAAAGTACCGCGAAGATGTTTCCGCCAACCGCCTGACTCTCGCAGCCGCCGAGCAACGAATTTTCAATCTCCGGCATTACGGAACGATCACCGTCGATGGAGCCGAACGCTCGGGCGTCTATGTCACTCCGGCCATTGTCAAAGCAGCCCAGTCGCACGGAGCACATGGGGCCAGCCATAACGGGAATCATTCCGACGCGTCACATGGACTCAGTCTTCCCGAGCTGGCTGCCGGACAGGTTGCGATCGGAGATGGATATGGACACTGGGACATCTTCAATGCCCGCGATGTCAAATCCCCTCAGATGAAGTATGCCGGGTTACTCGGATCTGTGAACCTGCGTCATCCGATTGTCTACGGCAACCTGTTTGCCTCAACGTATTTCCTGATGACAGGGTTTCATGCGATTCACGTTTTGGTCGGTATGATTCTCTTCGCCATTGTTCTGTTCCAGGGAGCGAAACTGAGCGATCGATGGAGCAACTGGGTTGAGAACAGCGGCCTTTACTGGCACTTCGTTGACCTTGTGTGGATCTTCCTGTTTCCGCTGCTGTACATCATCCCGGGAAATATCTAAAGCGCGTCTCACGAACGTGTGGCGTCCCAGAGGTGAAAAACACAGTGTTTCAGCGACAAGCGACCGCGACACTCCCCTGAGATAGAGGCTAGTGATTCCGGTGGCCCTGTCGCCGGTCGGTTGTCCATGGAAGGTTGCCCATCGACGTAACTGAATCGAACACGCGGAGACGTCCGCACAGAAGGCAAAGCGAGACTGTCTGACCCAGCGAGGTCACCGTAAGAATTCACCCCATCAGACAAGCAATCGAGAGTTTCCCATGGTCCATATGGCTGGCGACGATCATCTGGACGCCCATCCCCGGGTGAATTACTTTGCCATTTTCATGGCTCTGTGTATCTGCACAGCAATCTCCGTCTTTCTTGACATCATCCATATCACGCCATTGGTTCTGGTGATTCTGGTCCTGTCGGTCGCCATCGCCAAAGCCCTGTTTGTGATGACGTACTTCATGCACCTCAAGTTTGAGGGGCAGTGGAAATTCCTGATTCTGGCCCCGACTGCGATTCTTGCCGTCGGCCTGATGATTGCTCTGGCTCCGGACATGGCCATGCACTACTACACAAACAATGCCCCCCAGGCACGTGCCGCCCGCGCCGCTGCGGAGGGACTTAATCCCCCGCCCCCTTCCGCCGAGCCGGATCAGATGGCCCCGGGACATTGAGAGTTCTAGCCCCTAATCTGAGGGGCGTGGTCACTTGTCGCTCCATTACCGTGCTGATCACCGCCGAAACGCCATACGTTCGTGAAACGCGCTAAAAGAAGCTGTTCTTTTCTCCTTTTGCGTCTCACCGTCTTCGCGTCTCTGCGCTAAATGCTCTCTTCCCTATCGAGAACCGTTTCCTCAGTATGGAATGGGCCTCTCTCAAAGGCGCCAGACAATCCGTCGACGACTGGTAAAAAGAACGCAGAGGCGGAGAGACGCTGGGACGCTGAGCATGACTTCGCCCCTATCTCGGGGGAGTCTCGTGGTCACTTGTCGCTCCATTACCCTGCTGATCACGGCTGGAACGCCGTACGCATCTGAGATGCGTTCTAACAGACTGCCGTGCGAGCTGCGAAGTCGATGACATATTGAATCGCCCGCTGCATCTGGTCGCGTTCTACGGTGTGCACGTTGATGGGGTCTCCAATTCCCCGAAGCATCGTGAGAGTCAATCGCCCCCCCAGATGTTGGCGAAACTCCTCCAGCCCATCAAACAGCGCTCGATGGTCATTTAGCAGAGGATGCGACAACGGGAGCCCCAGATCAGCGAGACATTTCAGGACACGCAGGGCATCCTGCTCCGGGAACCCGTGGACCAGTGAGGAATAGACCGTATCGATCGCAACGCCGATGGCGACTGCTTCACCATGATGAAGCTCGAACTTTGAAAGTGGTTCGAGCTTATGTGCGGACCAGTGACCGTAGTCCAATGGCCTCGCTTCGA
>CALLWY010000295.1 GCA_938015865.1 uncultured Planctomicrobium sp. | reverse complement strand
AGCCCGACGCAGCAGATCGCTCGCCCCCTTGTAATCCTTCCTGTCCAATGCCACAGCGGTGTCCGCATACAATTCGTCAAGCGGTTCCACCTGAAGCGGGCTCGTTGGGAATGCCCCCTTGATCTGATCAGCGAGTGCCTTATTTCCTGCAGCCTTCGCCAGACTGAACAGGAGGCTGGGCAAGGTGGAATCCAGATAAGGTTCTTTCAGCGCGAGATCCGGGTTTGTGTGATGAGCCGTCATCAGATCCCAAACCTCCTGCAGGTACCCAAGTTCGGCGGCCCGGCGAAGCAGTGCCACCTGCAATTGAAAACGATTCTGGGCTTCTGCATGCAACCGACCGCACTGACGACGATATCGCCCGAACTCCGCACGCAGGCGGGTCTCAGTTCCTCCCAGATTCAATACCTGATTCAACTGCGCCCGCAATGCCGCTTCCTGTGATTGACATTCATCGAGAAGCTGCTGGGTCTGAGCGGGACTGGGAGCCATCCCGCGAGCCTGTTCGACAGCTTTCAGGAAATTGCCCCAGGCAGCCTCTTTCTGTCCGGCCTGATGTTGTGCCACAGCAAGATGAGCATAGGCCAGTGTCGCTGCATGGGGTTCGGCCGGGTTAGGGAGTCCAGCAAAAGGCCGTCCTTCGCTTCCGTGGATTTCTTTCAGACCGGGAACAGCGACAGCTTTACGGGCCTGAATTCCCGCTGCTGAAGCCACGGCTTTTTCCAGCGAACCGGACGCCAGCGCCGACTGTTTGTTCTGGTTGGCCATTGAGGCCACAGCAGCCCACGCCTGAGTCTCACCAGCAGGAGTAGCTTTGGCTTTCTGCAATGCCGCTGTCACTGCTTCCACAACCTGATCGGGTTTGCTGGCCGCCAGTCGCCCTGCCCATGCCGCCCGGCATGTCCCCTGAGAAGGAGGATTCTCTCCGGTCGCAGCAAAGGCGAGAGCTTCATCTGACAGTCCCTGCCCCATCAGTGATTCCACAACGGCAACTCTCATCGGTTCTGGGACAGCGAGGTGCCAGGGGCGGCCTGCCTCCAGATCGATGCGAAACGTTCGGTTGTCAACGGCGGAACGCCACCACATCGACACTTCCCCCCGTTCGCCACGATCCAGTTCCTTCTGAATCAATGACTCGGCATCCTGAGTCCGCCCTGTCGCGACGCACAAGGCAGCCAATGCAGTCACAGCATCAAGCGATTTTCGAATCGACTTCGGAGGATCTTTCGCCCTGGCGAGTGCCGTGGTCACTGTCTGGCCCGCCTCGGCTGATTTCCCTTCAAACAGTTGAGTCCATCCGATCTCGACCAGCGGCTGAATCTGGAGATATTGCGAGGCAGACTGGATTCGCCTCAACTGGTCACGGGCCATGGAAATGTCCCCGGCCTGAGCGAAGGCTTCTGCTGCCAGCTGTGATCCGACATCGGCATTTCGATTTCGGTCTTTCTGACGCGCACGGGCCGCAATGTCTTCCAGCGATTTCTTGCGAATCTCTTCCGGAGTTTCGGGCCGGGCTTCTGTCTCACGAACAACCGTGTTCGCTTTGGGGACCAGTTCCAGCTCTTCGATCGACGGGCGATTCGGGATTTCGAACTCTTCAGTGGTGACCTGATTCGGCTCAGGCCGGAGAACCAGAAACCAGACCAGAGCCACAGCAACGATGGCAGCGACGGTTCCCCCTCCCAGAATCAACATCCGGTTGTCTTTGGGTGCCTCGACAGGAGCTTCTTCCACCTGGGGGCGGGGAGATTTGAAAACAGGAACAATGCATTCCGGATTACAGCACTGAACGTCTTTCCCTGCTTCCGAAGGGGGCAAATACCCCACCGTCTCGCACATCGGGCATTTCACTTCCAGCGTCCGGACTTTCGTCGGACGTGGTACCAGTTTGATGGCCTTTCTCAGAGCAGTGGTATCAACCTCAAATGGATCGCCCGCATCATCGCCCGATTTCGGTGCTGCAGGTCGTCCCCCTGGAGAACCTGGTTTTGGAGCCCCCCCCTGTGGACGGGATGACGCAGCAGGAGACTTTGCAGCTCCTCCCGCTGCGGGAGATCCAGAGGAAGGACGTGCAGGCCCGGAAGATGCGGCAGGTTTTTTCGGAGCCGCTGCCGTTGGCTTTCCGGACATCGAAGCCCCGCAGAACGGGCAATCTTCGACGTCATCTTCCAGAACAGAGGCCTTGCAGGCGGGACAGCTGCGAAAATCCATGATCAGTCTTCACACCTAAACTAAAACCAGACAGGGCGAAGTCCCGATCGACACCGGGCCTTCGATGTTTTCTTACCGAACGTTCTGACAGGAGGGAATCAGAAAAAGACGGGCGCTGCACTCTCCATCATATGCATACGTGAATGAACGGTCGACCGTCACCCGTTCCCGTGTTACGATTTGATGAATCATGATGTCGAACTCCGGTTTTCAGGACAATCCGATGAATTCCGCATTCAACAATTTCCGCGCCGGCACCATGCACGCTGCCCAAACAGCTTTCTCAACACATCGGATTTGTCGGTGGGGTGCCGGAATGATGCTGTTCCTTGCAGTTGGATGTGGTGGAGGGTCCTCCCCTCCTGAGCCCGCAAACCCAACCCCCTCTGCTTCGTCGCCGCCCCCTTCCCATTCCCAGAATTCCGTCAGTCAAAGTCCAGAAGCTCCCCCAGCAGGTCAGTCCTCGTCATCACAAGTTGATCCCGAACGAAAAGAGACGAAGTGGATTGGAAAGATCCCTTACGATGTCTTTTTTGATCAGCCCCTTGTGATCGCGACCGATTCAACGACCATCGGAACCTCTTCGACAGCTGCAACCGCTTCTACGGAATCCCCCGCAATGGCAGCACCGTCGGCGACCATGGCGGGAATGCCTGCACCGGCTGCGGACATCGCTCCCGCATCGACTCCTGCTGCAACAGGAACAGGAAACACCGTCGACTGGGATGAAATCCTCCCATTACCGATGCTGGTCGAAGAAGTGAAACTGATCCGAACCCGGCTGACCGGGAATCTTCAGACGGTCGCCACGTTCAATCGCGCTCAGAAGCCAATTGCACAGGATGGGGGAATTCTCGCTGGTCTGGCAGCACTTGCCCCGAACTATGATGAACCTCTGGCATGGAAAGACAATGCCCGCTTCGTCCGTGATCTTGCCGTTGAGATCAACGAAAACTCCGCAGGAACCGGACGGGAACCGTACACGAAAACAAAAGATCCTTTCGATAAGCTGACAGTCATTCTCGACGGAGGGAAGCCACCGGAAATGGATGCTCCCGAGCAGAAGCCCTTTTCCGAAGTGATCTATGTCTCCGACATGATGAAGCGAATCGAGCAATCGTTTAATCTCCTGAAATCCAACATCAACACGCAGGAGCGGCTGAAGGAAAACCCGGCGGACGTCGAACGTGAACTTCGAATTCTGATGACACTTGGCACGCTGATGATGGACTCGAGCTACGACTACGCCGACCAGCCCGCCTACCAGAATTTCCTCAAGAGTTTCACAGATGGGACCCGTGCGGGGGTCATGGCTGTTCACTCGGGAAGTCTGGAATCCTTCCAGTCCGCACTCAATCAGGTCCAGACAACCTGTGCGGGATGCCATCAGGAGTTCCGCGGCAGTGGGACCGGATTCTGATCTCCTCTGATTTTCCGTTCGCTTTTCTGACACACTCGATTGACTCCTTCGGCTGTCTCGCTGACCAACCGGGATAACTCTCAGAACCATGCGTGTTCTGGTCTATGAATTTCTGTGTGGTGGCGGATGGGGAGAATCGCTGTTCCCGAAGAGCCTGATTCGCGAAGGGAAAGCAATGTTCCAGGCACTCCTGGAGGATTTTTCCCGAATCCCCGGAGTGACGGTGGTCACAACTTGGGATACGCGGCTTGCTGACCGTCCACTCTCAAAGAAATCGAATATCGAATGGCATCCCGTCTCGACACCTGAGAGGGATATCCCTTTGCTGAAAGAGATTGGTCCCACTGTCGATCTCGGTCTGATTGTCGCTCCTGAGTTTCAAAACAAGTTGAGAAGCCGCTGCCACATCCTCAGGGAGGCCGGTATCCCCTTGCTGAATTGTGATGACGAAGCCATTCGGCTCTGTTCGGACAAGCTGGAGACATTTCGTTTTTGCAGCGAGAACGGAATCCCAACGATTCCAACACAACTGGCAACGACTCCCCCGACGGAGTTTCCCTGTGTCGTCAAACTTCGTGACGGGGCGGGCTGTCTGCAGATGGAACGGATCGTCTCCCCTGCGGACTGGGAACGGTGGTCAGCAATAGCCGAGACAGCAGATTTCCTCGTTCAACCGGAACTTCCCGGACGGGCCTGTTCCGTCGGGGGCATCTTCCGAAATGGAACGGTTGTCTCCGTTCTCCCCGTCGCTGAGCAGATTCTCACTCGCGAACGGAACATCAGTTATCTCGGCGGTCGAATCCCGGCTCCAGATGCTCAGCGGGATTCGGTTGTCTCCATGGTTCGTCAGATCGCTTCTGTTCTGCCCGGGCTCAATGGATATGTTGGCTTCGATCTTCTGCTCAATCCCCCATCCCCTCCCATTCTGGTGGAGATGAATCCACGGGTCTCGACAAGCTATGTTGGGTATCGCCAGCTGACGGAACAGAATCTGGCAGAACTCATGATTCACGGTGCGCCCGAGACTGATGTTGTGTTCAAGGGACGAGTGGCCTTTCACGCCGACGGCACCATTCATGCCGAGATCCCAATGATGGAAAGCGAATCACTGTGAGTGCAATTGGATTAGATATTGGAGGGGCCAACCTGAAGGGGTCCGATGGCCATCACAAATCCATCAGCGTCCCCTTCCCTCTGTGGCAACGTCCCCACGAATTGACCAGCGCCCTCCAACAGCTCTTGCAACAGTTTCCGGACTCAGGCCCCGTGGCGGTCACAATGACCGGAGAGCTCGCGGATTGCTTCCGAACACGAAGCGAAGGGGTCTTTCACATCCTCGAAGCAGCCGCTCAGGCAGCAGGAAACCGGACTTTGCTTGTCTGGCAAACGACTGGTGAACTGGTTTCAGTCGATGAAGCCTGGGAGTTTCCTCAGCTGGTTGCCGCCGGGAACTGGCACGCACTCGCCATTTGGGCAGGGAGAATGGCTCCGTCTGGAGGCTCGCTACTGATTGACATCGGCTCAACCACAACTGACATCATCCCGATTGAGGATGGCTTTCCCGTTCCGCAGGGGAGGACCGATCTGGAACGCCTTCAATCCGGGGAGCTGATCTACGCTGGGGTTCGACGAACTCCGATTGCATCCCTGATACAGGAACTGGATCTTCGGGGGACAAAAACCGCGTTGGCTCGTGAGGTCTTTGCGACAACTCTCGATGCCTTCCTCTGGCGGGGAGAGATTCCCGAGGCCCCAGACAACCGGCAGACAGCCAATGGCCAGCCCTGCACGCGAACAGCTGCGGGGGAACGGCTGGCCCGAATGGTCTGCTCCGATACAAACGAACTGGAAGAAGAAGACCTCGATTCCGTTGCCGATGCGGTGATCTCAAAACTCATTTCTCTGATTCACACGGGAATTGATCGACAGGTTCAGCAGATCACCCCGCCAGTCTGTGTTCTCCTGACGGGTGAAGGGGAGTTTCTGGCCCGAAAGGGTCTGCAGGCGTGCCAATTGAAGGCCGCTCCGGAGATCATCTCTCTCAAAGAGACGCTCGGACCGGAACACTCGGCAGCAGCCTGTGCGTTTGCCTTGTCCCGTATCGCATCAGAAATCTTGCATGGGTTAATCTGATGATGTCGATGACCATGGGACACGGGAGCATTTTTCGTAAAACATTTTCCAGACGACAGATATCACCAAAGCAACTTGCCACAAGTTGTCATTTTGCAGCCTGAATTTGACCCTATCAGCATTCTCACCCATAATCTCAAAAATCAGCCCCCAAAAAGGGAAGAAGCCTGAAGAAAATTACCGTGCTTCCCGTTATGCGAGAGTGATGTTCTCGGAAACTGTGTTGCGCGACGCTGGTTTTCAATTCAGGATGTCAACGACGTATGGGGTCGGGTACGGGATTCCACATCCCTGAATAATGAGAACAATTGCGGGCTTTAACGAGTCTGCGAATGTGCAGGCGTCATGTCCAATCTGTCACCGGTATAATAACCTGTTTGTGGTGAATGCTGGCGTTCCCCTGCACGGGCCCGTCTCAACTGGGCGTGGGGAAGTCCGCACGCACCGCTGGCCCAAGTTTTGAGAGTCGCCGTGTTCCAGATCGGAATGGAAGACCCTGTTAAAGCGATGCTGGCCTACGCTGCTGCGGTGGCGGAACCGCTCAAGTTTGAGGTCCGATCACCGGATGGGGAACGTCGCGAAGTTGTCATCAATTCTTCGCATGCGATCATTGGGCGGGGCCCGGGAAGCGACATTCGTCTCCCGGAACAGACGGTTTCTTTCCGCCATGCCTATCTGCAGGCCATCGGACCACGGATGGCCTGTATCGACCTCATGAGCGTCGGCGGGATTCAGGTCAGCGGTCCTCCCTATCGAGGATGGCTCACCCCCGACCATGTTCTGCGAATCGGATCTTCCGAGATCCAGCTGTTAGGCGATCATTGGGCAGAGGATGACGAAACTCTAAAACCACCGCTGGAATTTCGTCCCCGACAGGAGTTTCGCCCGGAATATGGGCAGCTTCCCGTTGTCAATCTGGAATTGATGAACACGCAGCATCAGGGGATGAAGTGGCCGATCAACCGGGTTGTCACTCTCATTGGCCGGGATGAACGCTGCCGCATTACCGTTGCAGACGACCGGCTCTCACGAGTCCAGTGCGCCCTCCTGTTACTCCCTTCCGGCCTGTGGTGTGTGGACCTCCTCGGGAAAGGGGGAATTCGGTTTAATGGTGAACCAGCTTCCTGCGGAATGCTCTCCACTGGAACGGTCCTGACGATTGGTCCTTATCAGCTGATGGCTCACTATCCGGAAGTCGCTCAACAGCAGGCTTCAATGTTCCCGGCGGGGGGATCGAACGGCAATTCGGAATTCCTGACGCGAACCAATCGGATTTTTCAGACGGAGTCATATCACGACACCCTGATCGTCAACGTCCTGCCAGAAATCCAGACCTTCTACTATCAGGACGTCCACATCGAAGCGAACCGGGTCAATGACCTCATTGCACAACGGGGATACAACCATGTGGTCATCGACTTCAGCCGGGTCGATGAAGTGGGGCATGTGGTTCTTGAAGGAGTGATGGGGATCTGCCGTTCCGTTCCGGGGAATTCGGTCTTATGTAATGCCACACCGAACGTGTATCACGGCGTCCAGGCCCATCCCGTAGGTCGTCTCTTCCATCACTACGCCTGCCGAAGCGACGCCCTGCAGGCGGTGTATCTTCAGGTTTGATCCCCTTCCATTGCGAGCCACCGTTGAACATCGTCCATATCATCACGCGACTGATTATTGGCGGCGCACAGGAAAACACTCTTCAAACGGTGGAGAACCAGCACTCGCTGCATGGGGAGACGGTCACCCTGATTACGGGTCCAGCGTCCGGACCGGAAGGGAGCCTGATGGAGCGGGCGCAATCGGGGGGGTTTCGCCTCGAAGTTGTTCCCAGCCTGATTCGCAGTATTCACCCCCTTTCCGACTGGAAGGCCTACGGAGAACTGCTTCGGCTGCTGAAAGAGATCCAGCCGGACATCGTCCACACGCATAGCTCCAAAGCGGGAATTCTGGGGCGACTCGCTGCCTCCCGTCTGAAAATCCCGGTGGTCCATACCATCCACGGGGCATCATTTCATTATGGTCAATCGAAGTTGGCCTATCATTCATACATCGCTCTGGAACGGATGGCGGCCAAATGGACCGATCACTTCATCAGCGTCGCCGATGACATGTCCAATGAATACATTCGGGCAGGGATTGCGCCGCCTGACAAATTCACGACGATCTACAGCGGCTTTGATGTGGAACCCTTTCTCCATCCGGGCGATGCACGCACCCGCATCCGGGCTGAGCTGGGGATCCGGGATAATGAAATCATCGTCGGAAAAATTGGCCGACTCTTTCATCTCAAGGGGCACGAGTTCATCATCCGTGCTGCGGGGGACATCATCCGGGCCAATCCTCAGATCCGGTTCCTCTTCGTTGGAGACGGAATTCTTCGAGAGCAGTATGAAAACGAGATCGCCCGGCAAGGGCTGACGAATCACTTTCTCTTTACCGGTCTGGTCCCACCAACACGCATCCCGGAACTGATGGCGGCCATGGACATTGTCGTCCACACCAGCCAATGGGAGGGCCTGGCGCGGGTCCTTCCACAGGGGCTGCTTTCCGGGTTGCCTGTTATCTCATTCGATGTCGGGGGAGCAAGAGAAGTCGTTCTCAATGGACAGACCGGGTTTCTTGTCGCTCAGGAACCGGCAACCGAACTGATCAATGCCGTTCTCACTCTCGCTGCCAACCCGGACATGCGGGCCCGATTTGGCGAGAAAGGTCGAGAACTCTGCCGGGACCGGTTTCGCCATCAGAACATGAGTGCGCAGATCGGTGAGGTCTATCGACAAGTCCTCGCTGAACGAGCCTCCGCTGCGTCCCATTCAGTTCGCCCTTCCTCCGTCCAGACGAAGGAAGAACAAACGGCTATTGATCGACCGTAATCACCTGAAGCGGTGCGAATCGCTCTTTTCTCACCTGGTTCCACCGAGCCACAGCTTCGTCCCAGACCAGCGGCGGGGTCACCGAGAGCGGAACGTCCCCTTTCACTACCTGGACTCCTGCCAGCTGGAAGAGATGTTCCATCGCTTCAATGAAAACGTCCCGATCAGCGTCCACCAGATCGTTGATCCACCCCGCAGGTTCGATCCGTCCGGTCAACACCCCGTCATCATATTCCCATGTGATCATCGCGGGAGAATCGAGTTGATCATCCCGAATCAGCTCCAGATCGATCCGGTTCGTCGCCCCATGAACAAATCCGACGGACAATCTTGCATCTGGTAAAAAGTGAACCGACTCCAGAAGTTCGATCAGCTCACGCTCAACGAAGTGACGAACCGCCTCCTCAGCATGATGAATCCCCGCCTGTTTCCTTTGCATCCGGCTTTCATCGCTCGGGCGTCCCTTTCGCAGAATTCGCCGCAACACAGCAAATGCTTTGGGAAATGTTCCTGAGTGAATCCCCGGCCGCAACAAACGCAGCATCGTTTCGCCATGATGGCCGATCGGTTCGGGACGAATCAGGCGGGATCTGTTCGCAGAATACAGCCGCCAGTTCTCCTTCAGTTCCCAGAAAAGGAAACCAAAGACCCCCGGAATCAGCCACATCGTTGTCAGAACAACGGAACGGGCCTGATTCAGTCCCATGAACGGGGTCAACTGCCTGACGAACTCAGGATAGGCCCCCAGAATGATTTTGTGGGACACGGTGACGACAGGGAAATGCTTCACCGGGTTGATCTGCGGTTCCAGCAGCAATGTGAAGATGAACACCACGACGTAGGACACGAAGAACCAGAGAACCCCTCCAGCCAACTTGACCACGCGCATCACTGCCGAATCACCACTTCGGAACCGGAGCCACTCATCGACCGTATAAACCATCCGCTCCAGAATCATCAGCATCCAGTCGAACAGATCGACAATCCACTGAATCAGCGCAGCGAAGATGTGCATCTTGAATTCCTGCCACGCGCGGACCAGAAGGTCCACCGTTCGCTCGGAGACAAACCGACCGACCGGAGAATTCAGAAACAGGGCTGTCACCAGATACGCTTCAAATGTTGTGCGCCAGGACCATGCATTCCCTCCTGCCCATGCCAACGCAGAGAGGATGGAAGCGAGAAACCCCGGCTCCAGAAGATAACTCCGCACAACCGCGAATGTTCGACTGGCGAGGATCCGCTGGACCGACTCAGAGTGAATCACCTGTGATGGGAATTCGACAACGAGATGGCGAAGGACCTTCCATGTTTTTTTGAGAACATTCAGATTCCAATGGCGGAAATCAGGACGCTCAATCAGCAATGAAATCCAGGTCCCAAGCAGCAGGACTCCGGCAATCAGGGGATAGTCGATGCCTTTGGTCGCCAGTTCATCATGAACAAGTTGCGAAGCAGCCCCCCCAGCAGCCGCTTCGACCATCTGATCATGCGTATGAGACGTCAACTCAGCGTGATCATGTTCCCCCGAGAGCTTCGCAGTCAGATGCCGAAAAAACTCAATCGTCAGATAGGCTCCCCCGAACGGGATGAAGAGATGCCGTGTCATCCTCCGTCCGAGATTGGTTCCGAACACGAGCGAACTGAGGGCCTGCGGCCAGCGAAGATAAATGGCTCCCCGTCGATAGATCCCGTCCAGAGCCATATCGAATTTCCGGTCGGCTCGAAGAATGATATCTCCAAACACCACCTCGGAAAGTCGCGTAACGTCGGTCAGCTTCAGGTCGTTCTTCGAGATCGCATCCCGCAGGTCACCCATGGTGATGTAGCTGCGTTCCACGATCCGGTCGAGGAGTTCTTCGGTCAGCTTCTTCCGGGAGATCTCCTCCAGCAGGTTGGTCGGGACGAAACCAACATCATCAAAGATATCCGTCACAATCCCCCGCAGACGGTCCCGGAACCGGTTCTCGATTCGGGGCAGGACCGCCTCGACGAGCCGTTGCAGACGCAACTGCTGATCGCGATTCAGGCGTGCCAGTGGAATACGCCGCTGAACGGTCCTGAGATGGCGGAGCGTCAGCGCATCCTGCATCAATGGCAACGGACGTCGCAGGGGACGTCGGCCAAATGTCCTGATCCAGTCCACCAGATCGAGACGATAAACCCCTCGTTCCTGTTCGAGACAAACCTTCTGCAGGTCGTAGAGGAGCCGGGCTTCGTTCGACCAGTAACCATTGCCTGCCGGGGCACTCAGGGCCTTGAGAAGCTCGCGCCAGGTGGCGGTCTCATCATCATTCAGGACAAAGACATTCTGCAGCCGCTCTGCCAGCCGGGTCAGTTCATTTTCAGCAGCCTCTTCTGCTTCAATCCGAATTTCATCCGGAGCCCGTCCTGCCACAGAGAGATACGACAGAATTGCCTTGACGCAGTTTCCCAGAGAGGCAGCATGAGCCGCCTTGGCCATCCGCAAACGACAGACTGTCTCTGGCAGTCGTTCCTCATGCGGGAACTGGAGAGAGCCTGACTGGAAAGTTACCTCGTCACGTGAATCACTCGATTCAGGCCGCCTTCCCAGCACATCCTGCATTCGCTGCATCAGGGCTGGATGATCGACATACCGAAGCAGAATTTCATCGATTGCCGACCAGTTGCGAATGGCCGGGAAATAAATCGCCCGGTCCCCGGAGGCGAAATATTTCAACTCCAGCCAGAGGGCAGCGAACTCAACAAAAACTTCAATTTCTGTCGGCGGATAAAACAGCAGATTCGACTTGAGAAGGACCTCATGGATCTCGGCAAACTCGATCTGCCCGATTTCATCCTTCCGCTCCTGAACCCAGTCATCCCCCCAACCGTTGTGAATGATTTGACGATCGAGTTCGAGGTGAATGCAGGCATGAAACAATGACCTGCAATAGCGGTCCTGAAGCGAACGACGCTGTGATTCGGATTGAATCTCGTCTTCATCCGGCTGCGCAAGAAGAATCAGTCGCCTGGGAAGATCAGAACCGGGCGGAATTGAGAGTTCACTCAGATCCACGAATGCCAGAAATCGATCGCGGTCAATCGTGTAACTGAAATCATGAGGGATGACGAACCTCCACCCCTGTAAGCGTCGATCCAGACGAACCACCCGCCGTAATACGATCGGTTCGACCAGATGAGCTGACGGCTCAATCGATTGCAGGAGATTTTGAAGTTCAACGAGGGGCATAGACCACTGCAAGCAAACGATTCTTCGAAGAGGAACGCTCTCCTGACTCATCACGCCGAAGCAGAATGACGTTCGCAGGGAACGAGCCTGACATCAGCATCGAAAGACCAGTCTGGAAATCCTCCCACCCGCCGGCCTGCCAAATTCTACGGAGCATGGCAACCTTGGTGACGATCAAACTCGACTGGGAACAGGCTTCCGGCGCCAGATCGAACACTCCGGTCGGGGTGCACTGAAGAACAGGGCCGCGTCGCTCCAAATCCTGTCGCATCACCAAATTCTGCCAGGTCCGCTCGAGACAGAACCAGTCTTGTCAGTGTACTCAGCCTCCACTCCGCCTCGCTAGCGGGGGAGCGAGTAAAACAACCACATCCTCCCGAAAAACGGAGACGAACCTTCCAATGCCAGGCATGTTTCGATGCTGTAGGAATTCAGCGGAATTCCTTTGGGGTTGCGTTAGGTTCAACACAGTTTCCACTGTTCAGACGATCACCATCAGCGAGTCTCCCTTCGCTCTTCAAACCGAGCCGGTACTGACCCCTCAGATTGATTCACAAATGACTTACTTTCTGCCGTGAACGATTCCTAAAAATCAACTTTTCTGATTGACACTCCACACTAGCATAATTACCATCAACAAAAACAAATATGTGCATTGGATGCCAGAATAAATTTTCAAAAGAAGCCAGGCGAACGACTCCCTTAAGAGATAAATGAGGCCATTGCCCGCACCGATCTGTATGGCCCTTGAATCATTGTCGCCGGGTGATTCACACCACCGCCCCTGACGAAGAGATGCCCCCGGTTAGCCCCCCAAAATCAAGGACCATGTGCCATCTTGGTGGAGCGAATGTCTCGCAGACGATTGCCAGTGTGATTTGCAGCAGGTCAACGGCGCTGGACCTAATGGCCTTCAGGAGGGACAGCACCATCTTTGGCGACAAATTCCCAAGGAAATTCACAAAGCATTAATGGGTTCTTAATCCATTTGATCTCTCATACATCTTCTTCACAGACACAATTCTGCAGCAAAAGGGTCCCCCATGAACCTGCCAAACCAACCGGTTCTCAATGCCCCACAGCGAACGGATCGCCCAACACATTCCGCTTTCACTCTGATCGAACTGCTGGTTGTCATTGCGATCATCGCGGTTCTCATTGCCCTCCTGCTCCCCGCAGTTCAACAGGCTCGTGAAGCGGCCAGACGAAGCCAGTGCAAGAACAACCTGAAGCAACTCGGTCTGGCCATGCATAACTATCACGATGTCCATTCCTCCTTACCGATCGGATCCTCCGGACAGTCTGTCGATATTGGCTCCACGGACGGATGGACGAGCGGTTATGTCTGGCTGAAAGGGATCCTTCCGTACATCGACATGGGCACGGTCTATGCCAAATGGGACGAGAACAGGAACTACAATGCGACCCCCAACGCTGCTTTGGTTCAAGCAGTGATTCCCGGCATGATCTGCCCTTCAGATACCCAAGTGCGAACCTACTCAAACGCACAGGGAAGCTATCCGAACTACAACTATGCAGTGAATCTGGGGAACACGACCGTCACACACAACAACGTCGCCGGAATCACCAATCTGGACGCTCCCTTCAAATACTCAGGGAATTACATCGGCTACTCCAGAAAGCTTTCAGATATTGTGGACGGAACATCCAATACCATGCTGATGGGCGAAATCCGAACCGGTCAGGTGACCGACGATGTTCGCGGCCTGACCTGGTACAGCCCCAATATTGGGTTCACCGCACTCAATCGACCGAATTCCCCCTCACCTGACATCTTCGGCAGCCAATGGTGTACCCCGGAAGTTCAGGCGAAGGTGGAAATTTTCGGAATGCCCTGCGCTCCCCACCCCTCCGGAGGGACCGGGTATGTCTTCTCGACTCGCAGCCGTCATACCGGAGGAGTCCACATTCTCATGGCTGATGGTGCCGTCCGCTTTCTGTCCGAGAATATCAACATGGACACGTATCGGGCGATCAGCACGATGAACGGCGGAGAAGTCGCTGGCGAGTACTAGGCGACGCAACGTTCTTTACGGGCCTACTCCTTGCATTGGTCTGAACATCCCAGCTCTAAACCCTCGCTGGCGGTGCCGACTCACATTGTGTCACGTGCCCCCAAATTCAGAGGCAAGATCATCATGACAACCCACAACAGTCTGCAATATTGGAAGATGTCCCTGATCCTGCTTCTTACCGTAACGCTCTGCAGTTGCGGTTCAGGTCAGCGAATTGATCCACAACTGCAAATCATTTCTGGAACGGTCACACTTGATGGGGCCCCCCTCGAACACGGGATCGTCCAGTTCTACTCCGCCACCCCCAAAACAAACTCGATGGTCTCTTCCACCACGATCAGGATGGGTGAGTTTCAACTCGACCCGAAAGGAGGCCTTCCCCCCGGGACCTACAAGGCAGCAATCAGTTCCATCAAAACCTCGGGGAGCAACAGCAATGGCTCGGGAGACAAAATGGACGCTGCCGATTCCGCCGTTGAAGTCATTCCCTCGAAATACAATACCGAGACCGAGCTGACGTGTGAAATTCTGCCCGGAAAGCCAACTACCGTTCATTTCGAACTCAGTTCAGATCAGGGTAAACCCGCTCGAAAGTAGATGACGGAGGTCACGCTCCCACCACATGGCCCAATATCAGGAAGCAAGGACGCTGTAACTCACCCTGTCCTCAGCTGACCGAGATGTTGCCACTTTGTGCGTCCATACATTAATCGCACACAACGCATCGCCCGCCCGTCTCCCTGTTTGGCTTCAACATTCAGGCCCATCGATCCGCCATGCGATTACTTCTCCCCCAGAGGTCGGATCGCAGCCGGTCTGTATCATTTGCTCTCCCGGGAGACACTGAGAAAACGTTGTTCCTTGAGGGATCCAACCTGTTCAACAACAACAGGCTATACTTGAACACCAAATCATTTCTCGATTCCGTCGATCAGATCCCTCCTCGGTGGCGCCGCACACAAGTTCTCTTCGACGGGGCCCTGCTCAGCGCTGTCCCCGTCTCTGCAGCATGCAATCAACCTCCCCAATGATTACCACAACTCATTGATCAGAAATCAGATACAGAACAACACTCTGGCAGCGACCTCAATCAAGCATGTCTCTGGTGGTCGGCGAGCAAGGGGGGGGGCGACCCTGCAAATCTATTCGCTTTTAATATTTGACATCTCCCATGCGACTTTCGTAGGATTGCATGCTCACGATTAGATGTGAATCATTTGATCAAATATCCATTCACATAGAGTGCAGACCGTCCTGACAGCGCGATCACCGAGACAGAACAGCTTCTTTTCTTCTTCTCAGGGCAGTCCTCTCAATCAGCAATCTTCTTATTTCAACTTACTTCTTGTCGGAGAAGCAGATGCCCGCCATGGATACCAAGAAGAATTCTGATCGCCGTGGGTTTACGCTGATCGAATTGCTCGTTGTCATCGCAATCATCGCGGTTCTGATTGCCCTGCTGCTTCCCGCTGTCCAGCAGGCACGCGAAGCAGCCCGACGGAGCCAGTGCAAAAACAATCTCAAGCAACTCGGCCTGGCTGCCCACAACTATCACGACGTTCACAAACAGTTCCCGCCGAACGGGATTCAGGGGGTCGCTCCGGCAACCCCGGCAGAATTCAACAAGGCCAGCAGCCTCGTTCAGCTCCTGCCTTACGTCGAGCAACAGACGGTCTACAACAAGTTCAACTTCAACCTCGATCTGACGCACGCTGACAACTACGACGCGAAGGTTGTCGCCATCCCGACTTATTTCTGCCCCTCCTTCCCTCGCCTGCAGAGAACAATCATCAAGGACCCCAAGGATCATAACTACGACGGGGGACGCAGCGACTACGGAATCAATCTGGGAACGGAGCATTGCCACACTCGCGATCCGAACAAATGGACCGGCGTCTCCAACACCAATTCGTCCATCGCAATGCAACACATTTCCGATGGCACATCGAATGTCTTCATGTTTGGCGAGAAACGCACGACGCAACGACAGGAAGGGGTCGGCACGACTTCCGTTGATCCCGACGGGCCTTACTGGCGATGGGGACTCTATGCAGGACGGTTAACAGCTCAGCCGATGAACCAGAACATCCTGCCAGAATTTAATGATAACACCGCCAACTTCGGGAGCGCTCACACCGGAGGATCTCATTTCACCATGTGTGACGGTGCAGTGCGTTTTGTCAGCGAGAACATCGACATCACAACGTACAGAAACATCGGTCACCGCAACGACAAGGCCGTTGTGAACTTCTAACGGCGAATTATCAAATTCATTTCTGATTGTTCTTCTAAGAGTTCCTTAATTCAATTCTGCATCTCTCAATGCTAGAAGAGGTCTTTACATGGTCTCATTCATTACGACTCGAAAAGCCACCAATGATCGAGGCATCCGTCAATCTGGCTCGGGCTTTACTCTGATTGAGCTTCTTGTCGTCATTGCGATCATCGCTGTTCTGATCGCCCTTCTGTTGCCAGCTGTTCAGCAGGCACGTGAAGCAGCTCGCCGCAGCCAGTGCAAGAACAATCTCAAGCAGATCGGGTTGGCGCTACACAACTATGTTGACACACACAAGGTCTTTCCTGCCGGCTCGTTTTCGATCACGAAAGTCAATGCCTGGCCGATGCTGCTCCCTTTCGTTGACCAAGCAAATCTGTGGAATCAATGGACATTCAACATGGCTGATGGTGGCAATGACGCCGCCCCTGCTGCCGCGAACAACTACCTAAACGAAGCTGCAAAGAAAACGATTATTCCAGTCTTTTTATGCCCGTCATCATCCAGAGTTTCAAACATCTCCACAGATGGAGGACACGGCTCACGAAGCAACTATGCAACCAACAACGGTGATGACTACCTGCATTCACAAAACCAGACAACGTGGACGGGTATTTCTAACTGGCATAGTAACATTTCGCTAAAACACATTACCGATGGGACATCAAACGTCTTTATGTGCGGAGAAAAATGGACAGGCACTTCACAAGCCGATGGCCCCTATTGGCGATGGGGATACCATGGCGGTCGCCTGACCAAATATCCGATGAATCAGGCGACACCGATCACATTTGGTGACAATAGCGCTCAATTCGGAAGTGAACATACTGGCGGAGCCCATTTTGTGATGTGCGATGGCTCTGTTCATTTCATCAGCGAGAACATTCACCTGGAAACATACCAGCGACTCGGAAACCGGGCCGACGGGAATGTTGTGTCGTTTTAATTAATGCTGATCGCGAATTCAGATGTCCTCTCTGGAGAGCAGCTCAGGAGAGGACATCCCGGATTCTGCATGATCTAAAGGCGCCCATGTCGACAGGCGGGCCCGGTCGGCCAATTGCTGATCCGTTTCCCCATTCACCAGTTGGCAGAACTTCCTGTCGCCTTTCCCAGATTTTGTTCTCTGTTCCCAGATTTCCCCAATTGCAGGAAGCTCCAGTCACATGAAGAACACAGATTCGGCTTTACTCAGATTACTCCTGGTCATGTTGGTTTTTGCCACCGGATCAGGCCTTTGGGGATGCGGCGGTCCCGCCGGACCGAAACTGGGGGATGTCTCCGGCAAAGTGACTCTGGACGGGCAACCCGTTGCTGATGCACTGGTTGTTTTTGAGCCACAGGAAGGGCGTCCCGCGCGGGGAATGACCGACGCTGAAGGAAATTATCAGCTCGAATACACGCAAAATGCGAAGGGAGCTGCAATTGGTGGATATACCGTTCGGATCACGACCGGCAGACCAGCATCCTACGCGGAAGGGCAAAAAGTCTCCGACGAAGTCAAAGAGACCATCCCAGAGAAATATAACGCGAAATCGGAACTGAAAGCCGAAGTCAGTCCGGGGAAAAATCAAATCAACTTTGACCTCCAGTCAAAGTAGCTGCCACGGAAAGCGCTCAATCAAAGTGCTTCCACGACGGGAATTCCGCTGCAATTTCCACCTGTTGACTGTGGGTGGATCTCGTGCCGATTCATCAATTCTCGGCAAGAACGTGCCGTTGAAAGATTCCATTTTTGAGACGCCTGTCTCGTTTCTCCTTCCTTTTGCTGCGACGCCAAACGTATGATCAACATTTGATCATTCAGAAGAAAAGGCATCGTCGAGTACAACGGGGAGCAGCGAGTCATGGCAGGCGTCAGTTTTCGCGGCATACTGTGTCCATGGGTACTCTTGCTGATGCTCGCATCGCCCCGAACGGGCAATGCAGCCCTCGGAACACATTTTTCGAGTTCTTTCTGCACACGGGCAACAGCATCTCTGAACGAGCCTGTTCAGCCGCTTGATTTTGTCATTTCGTTCCCCGGACGCCTGCCTGAATTTCTTTATTCAAAGCCGGTCACCCAGCTGGCACAGGTAGACGGAACCCGCCCTGCTCCTCCGGGAGCGCCTCCAACGAAACCCGACGAAAAGAAGGAAAAGAAAGAGGAAGGAAGCGGATCCGGTTCGCCTGCAAAGCCCGATCCGGTCATCGTCATCACTCGCCCGCAAAAACCCGAAGCTCCCCCTGATCCGAAGGAACTCGAGATCCGTCCTGATGAACAGGGGCGAGTTCGTTTCAACTTTTCGCGACAACCCTGGCCAGCAGTTCTGGAATGGCTGGCCACTGTTTCGAAATTGAGCCTCGACTGGCAGGAACTCCCCGGAGACTACCTGAACCTTCAGACTCAACGGGACTATTCTCTCGAAGAAGCACGCGACCTGATCAACAAGCACTTGCTGGCGCGCGGTTTTACGATGATCAGGAACGGCGAGATGCTCACCGTTGTCAACATTTCCAAGCTCAACTCTGCGATTGTTCCACGTTATTCGCCTGACGAACTCGAGCGGGTCATGCCCTCGGAGTTTGTCCGGGTCTCATTTCCGCTGGACTGGCTGCTGGCAGAAAAGACAGCCGAAGAACTCAAGCCGATGCTCAGCCCGAATGGGAAGCTGACCGCCTTGAAGGAACTGAACCGGCTCGAAGCGATGGACACCGCAGGCAATTTGTTGGAAATCGCCCGTATTCTGAAGCAGACCCAATCGAGCGACAACAACAAAACCACCGTTGTCAGGGAGTTTCGATTGAAACACCGTCGGGCAGGAGATGTGGTCGTTCTGGTGGAATCCATTCTGGGACTTGATCCGAAGCGTTCCGCGACGCGAATTCCGCGCAGCGGTGGAGGGGGTGGCAGCGACATGATGTCCTTCCAGATCATGAACCAGATGCAGCAAATGCAGCAGCAGTTTCAGCAGATGCAGCAGCAACAGCGTGGCGGTGCCGCTGGGGGAACTCCGCAGGAACCAGAACCTCGGCTGATTGTAAATGATCACGAGAACAGCATTCTTGCCCACGCCACTCCAGACAAAATGGAGATTATCACACAGACAATCCGGGCCATCGACGTTCCCAACGAAGAGAGCGATGATCTTTCCCAGATCGCCTACCGGGTCAAGCCATACCGGCTTTTCACTGCAGATCCTGAGCCGATCATGCTTCTGCTCAAGGAGATGGGAAACCTGTCTCCCATGTGCCGGATTCAGGTCGATGAAAAGTCGAAGTCTCTGATTCTGTATGGAACTCTGGCAGATCACTATGTCACCCAGACATTGATTTCCCGTCTTGATGGGACCAATCGCAGTTTCGAAGTCGTTCCGTTACGGAGGCTTCAGGCCGAAGCCGTTGCAGGAACGATTCAGTACCTGATGGGGGCCGAAGACGAAGAGAAGCCGAAAACGACCAATCGGTATTCTTTTTTCGGGGGATACCAGGGAAACAATTCCCGGGAGAACAAGGAGGAACGCCCCTTCAAAGTGGATGCAGACATTGTGAACAACAGGCTGCTTCTCTGGGCCAATGATGTGGAGCTTGAAGAGGTTCGCAACCTGCTCATCAAGATGGGGGAGACTCCCCCCGGGAAAAGTAATCCGGAAACGATCCGGAGCATCGATCTTCAGTCCGATGAGGAATCCAGACAATTCCTGCAACAGTTGAAGCAATTGTGGCCGGAGATCGATTCTACCCCTCTCGACGTTCGCCCTTCTCCTGCAAGTCCTTCAGCCATCCGCCCGCAAACGTCCCCGCAGTCACATGTCCCGGCCTCAGCACCGGATGCCCTGCATGATTCGACGCCTGTCAGCATCGATCCAGATTCATTCGACTCAATTTCATTCGATGGCGGCAAGCAAGAGGGATCCTCTCTGCGCCCATCCGCTCCAGCTCAGCCACTGCGAGTCGCGATGTGGCAAGCCTCTGTCGAGACCGCCTCTCCTTCAGCAGAGCTTCCGCCTCCCGTCGACGCGGAACAGCTACGGAGTCCAGAAACGTCAGCAACAGCGACACGTCCGGGAATCGAGATTCAGGTACTTCCGAATGGACGAATTGTCTACAGCTCGCCAGACACTGAAGCACTCGACCGACTGGAGAGCCTGATCGGACAGTTGGCACCCCCTCGACGCGATTACCACATTTTTCATTTGAAGCATCCGACGACATGGGCCTATGGGATCGAAACGATCCTGGAAGACTTCTTCAAAGACGAATCAAACAAGGAATCGGTCTATGATCCATGGTGGGGGACGACAACAACGAAGATCAGTTCCAAAAGTCGGCTCTCTCGCCAGAAGGAACTCAAGATCATTTCCAATGACGATTCCCAGACCATCCTGGTGCAGGGGGCAACACCCGAACAGCTCAAGATCATTGGTGAGCTGATTGATGTCTATGACCGCCAGTCAGCAAGTGATCCTCAGGCACTTCGCCGTACCGAAATCTTTCAGCTTCAATACTCCCGTGCTCCGGCGATTGCAGAAACGATCAAACAGGTCTATCGGGATCTTCTGAGTGCCAACGATCCCGCTCTTCAGAATCCCAATCAACAGAAGCCTCCCGAAGAACCGAAGTTCACCTACATTATGGGGCGTGCAAATACGGAGGAAAAATCGGACAGTCCGGCACAGCCCATCAAGTTCAAAGGGCTGCTTTCGGTAGGAGTGGATGAGAACTCCAATTCCGTCATCATTTCATCCACAGAAGGCCTGATGCGAGAAATCCGCGGACTGATTGAGCGTCTTGACCTTGCCGCCAAGCCTTCAAATACCGTTCAGGTCCTTCAGGTCCGCAACATCAATACTGAGATCCTGCAGCAACGGCTGGGACGGTCCTTTGCCAGCCCCGCCATTCGATTTTCGGAAAGTGGTCGGCATCGTCCGCAAGACAACAGTGACAATCCCAGCGAGAACGATGCCCAGAATAACAACGCTCCGCAACAAAACGGGAAAGGGGGCAACTCCAACCAGGCAGGTAGCGGGGCCAAGAACGGAACGGGCAACTGAGCGAATCGCTTCCCCTCAGAACAGACGCATCTGCCCATTCAGAGCACGAGGGGGTTTGAACTGGGAGAAATCGAGTTCAACAGCAGGCTGCTCGAGTCCAAACTTCTTTCGAAAGACCTGAAACGTCCGTCGAATCTGCTCGGCGATCGGGCCCGTCCCCTGAAACCGTTCCCCGAATCGGGACGAGTTCATTTCCCCCTGTCGACACGCACGAATTCGGGATTCGATCCTCGATTGCTGCTCTGGAAAGTTCCGCTGGAGCCACTCCTGAAAAACAGGGAGGACCGTCAACGGGAGCCGAAGGATGGTCATGTTCGCCCGTCGGGCACCAGCCTCTGAAACCGCTTTCAGGAGCATTGGGATCTCTGAATCATTCAGGCCGGGAATGATCGGAGCGATCATCGCATTGACGGGAACCCCTGCTTCACTCAAGGTTGAGATCGCCTTTAACCGGGCTGCAGGTGTACTGGTCCTTGGCTCCATGACGCGGGCCAGATCCGCTTGAAGTGTCGTCACGCTGATGTTGACCGAAACCAGATTTCGACGGGCCATCTCGGAAAGAAGATCGAGATCCCGCACGACGAGCGCATTCTTCGTGATGATTCCAATCGGCTGCCGTGCCTCCAACGCAACTTCAAGACACTGTCGCGTGAGGCGAAATTCACGCTCGGCCGGCTGATAACAGTCGGTCACCCCGGAAAAAACAATGATCTCCGGATTCCAGCGGTCACGGCTGAGAAACTCGCGGAAGAGTTCGGCTGCCCGATGTTTGACGAAGATCTTCGATTCGAAATCGACCCCCGCATTCAGCCCCAGATATTCATGATACGGACGCGCATAGCAATATGCGCATCCATGCAGGCAGCCGCGATAAGGATTTGCGGAAAAGCGAAACGGAATATCCGGGCTCTCGTTTTCTGAAACGATTGTCCGGGAATCATCCGGGAGATACTCGGTCGGTAGGGATTTCAGCTCTTCGAGGAAATCCGGGTCGGATTCAAGATGCTCGAAGTCCTCTTCAACGTGGATACGGTCGAACCGATTGGGGGGACGGAGATGAGATCCTCGCCCCTTTGGTCCCGGACGCTGAGACGGATTCGACATTCTCCATTCCTGGCAGACAACTCTAAGTGACCTTTTGTACAGTAATCAATCGCGTGAGCCACGTCAAGAAGTCAACCAATCCCGTCCCTCTGTTCCCGTACCAGTTCGTCCGGAGAGAATCTCTTCCACTCACAATTGGATCACAATAGGAACCGGATCTTTGCGATACTCTGACATTGAACAAGAACTCACACGATTTTGTGAGGCCGGTTCAGTCCTGTGCGCACTCGATAGAGAGTTCCTCTTCGGTCCCGGCAAACACCTCTTCGAGCGGAATTCCGGCACTGATGCAGTGGTCAATCGATTTCTTCATCGGGCAGCCATGTGTGTCCCACCAGTTGGCGGCATCTTCCCGAGTCCAGCGGCCAGCCTCCTGACATTCCAGTAAGGCTTCACGGAGTTCCAGCACGCTGGAGAAGCGGTCTTCAGGAGCTTTCTCGAGACAGCGCAGGACAATCCCTTCCAGGTCAGAGGGAACGTCGCTTCGCAACAGACTGAGACGGACAACCGGCTTCGTCGCATGAGCAAGAATCAACTTCACCGCCCGGTCTTCCGTAAACGGGGGTTGCCCCGTCAGGAGATGATACGCCACACAGCCAAGTGCATAGACGTCGCTGCGAGGATCAACCGCATCGCCTCGTGCCTGTTCCGGAGACATGTAAAGGGGAGATCCGGTGACAATCCCCTCCTGCGTTAACCGGAGATCGCTTTCGGTGTCCAGGGACCGAACAAGACCGAAGTCAAGGAGCTTGGCCACATCGTAGCCTCCTCCCAGCTTGGCTGCGAAGATATTGGCGGGCTTCAAATCACGGTGCACCATCCCTTTGGCATGCGCCTCTGACAACGCATCGCATGTCTGGGAAAGCAGGTGAATGACTCTGGCCGGGGAGAGGGGACCGTGCATCTCGACAATCTGATCGAGACTCATTCCGGGCAGATATTCCATGACATAATAGAACGTTCCGTCGCTCGTCCGCCCATAGTCAAAAATAGCGACGGTGTTCCAATGAGTCAGTCGGGCGGTCGACTGGACCTCTTTTTCAAATCGGGCCAGCGTGTTCGGATCCCCTGCCTTCTCCGGACGGATCAGCTTGATGGCACAGGGCCGTTTGAGCATCACGTGCTCCCCAAGATACACTTCTCCCATTCCTCCCCGTCCGAGAAGTTTCTTGAGGCGATACTGTCCGAGCTGGACCGCTTCAAACGCCTGAGTCCGGAGTCCGCGAATATTTGAGACTCCCCAGGTCGCCACGGCCGTGACAAATCCCATCGACACCAGCGCATTCAGAAAGACATAGTGAAAGTCAGATGTCGATGCGACGAGCATGCGAACGTTGGAATCGTTCAACCACGCAACGAAATACGTCAGAAGCGGACCGACCGCCATTGTGCCCATGACTCCCAACGCTCTCTTCCACGTATTCGGGATATACAGGGCATATGTGAAGATCAGGATGATCCACGGCGGAGTCAGCTGAGCCAGATATCCTTCGGAAGCGGTGTACACCAATTGGCGATACCCGTTCACAAGAAAGAGAGCGGCCGATGATCCGAAGATCATCCATTCCACCAGACGAAGATGGGACAGGAAGAAGGAACATTTCCTGTACAGGCGGTATGCTGTCACCCCCATCAGCGCCGTCACACAGCAAAACAGCGTAAAATGGAGAAATTCCGCGTTGGTTGCCCTCGAAGCAGGAAACAACAGTCCTTTAATCAGAAAGGCCAGATACCCCAGAAAGAGAACGAGAGAAGCCTGCCGCAATCGATTCTGCAGCAATGCATTGGTTGCCTTGCTGAAACTGGGTTCGCTCCCCTCCTTCAGCTTCATTGGCGAAGGACGGTTCGCTGGCGCAGGTAATTTCTCTTCGCCATGAAGCGGAATCACCAGTGTCTGCTCAACGGCTTCTCGAGATTCAGCAGTGGCCATATTCTGGATCTTCTGTGAACGGATTGGAGGCATCATAGACACCTGGGAAGATGAAGTCACCATGCGGCTCGCAAAGTTTCGCCGTCCTACTTGAACATCTCAGGTCGGCAGGGTTATTAACTTAAATCAACAACGAAAGTTATGAGGGCCACCACAATTCACCCATTTCCCGGGATTCGCTTCTCCGGCCCCTTGTCTCAGGAATATCTTCATGCCCGCTCCTTCCCCCATTTCCTTCCCAGCGTGGACCAGACCGGTTCTCTGGCTGGCGGCTGCATATCACATCGTCTGGGGACTCTGGGTCATCGGGATGCCTCAATCGTCATTGTCACGATCCGGATTTCCTGAGCAGATTCCGTACCTTCAACTCTGGCAGAGCATCGGACTCAGCGCCGCGGTGATGGGGGTCGGATATGGGATCGCCGCCACAAATCCGGCTCAGCACTGGGCGATCGTTCTGATCGGGCTGCTTGGAAAAATTCTGTTGCCAGTAGGGTTTGCGTGGAATTATTTACGGGGGAACCTTCCCCTTTCTGCAGGGTGGATGTGTCTGTTGAATGATCTTCTCTGGTGGGGACCCTTCGCGGCCATTCTCTGGTATGCCCTGCATGCCAGCGTTGAGCAACGAGACAAGTTTGCAGAGGAACGCAGCCTGGAAGATGTGATCCGAAACATTCCCTGCCACACGGGCCAGACTCTTGCCGAACTTTCGGCAGGACAGCCACTGATGGTTGTTTTTCTGCGCCATGCCGGTTGTACATTTTGCCGGGAAGCACTCAGCGATCTTGCAAAAAAGAGAGCTGAGATCGAAGCCTCAGGAACCCGCCTGGCCCTCGTCCACATGAGCACTCCGGAACGAGCAGAGCAATTTGTTCAGCCATACGGGCTACAAGACGTCCCGAGGTTCAGCGATCCCGACCAGATTCTGTATCGGGCCTTCGGCCTCAAGAATGGCTCGTTCCAGCAACTGCTGGGGCCGAAAGTCTTCTGGGAAGGATTCAAGGCGGCTCTGTTGCGAAGACACGGTTTTGGTCCCATGGAAGGAAACGGACTCCGCATGCCTGGGGTCTTTCTTCTTCAGGATGGCGCGATTCGTTCCGCCTTCCGCCATCCCAATGCTGCTTACCGCCCGGATTACTGCGCACTCGCCGAAGGGTCCTGTACGACGTGAATCGTCTCTGATCACGAGCAAGACAACCCGGCCACTCTTGCGAACCGTCAGTAGTTCACCTGAAGCTGGAATCGAAGCACATTCCCGATAAAGGGGCGATAGGATTCTCCGGAGGACATCGCATTCAGGTTCGTTCGATCGGCAAAAAGGTAAGCAGCGGTCAGTTCCACGGATGAATTGAACTGCCATTCACACCCCAGCTCCCAATCGTTCGTGACCGAGAAGGGGGCGTTCCGAACGACCTTGTAGCCCCCCCGGTAGTAGTCATACCGGACATAGGGGAAGAACGTTCCCAATGTCGGGCTGTCATACTTGTAGAAGAGCATCGCGTATCCGCCATACAGAGAGCGCGTGACGACAGCTGTTTGGGCATCGTTTAGCGAAGGCCCCCGCCCGATATTCCATTCGGACTGAAAGCCCCATGGTTGCGGATAAATGATGAGGGAACCTGCCAGTCGTTGATCCAGTTGTCCCGGTGCCACTCCGGTGCCGGATGGAGTCACTGGAGGCCCGATCCCATCGGGAAGAATGGGTGACCCGAGGACGACGTACTGCCCCGTATACCCCTGAATTCCAAGCTCCATGATTTGTCCGGTCGCCGTCTTGATGGGCCAGGTCAGTCGGGCCACTGCATGAACATCCGAGTTAAAATCCCGGTTCGATCCCCCCTGACCGTTATAGATCCCGACGCCAAACATCCCGTAGTTGCCGGACCCCTTGAGATTCTTCTCCATCACCTCCTCAAAGATGTCCTGCACCCAGACCGGTGTGTAGTAGTAAAAGATCCCCAGATCGCGCTCGTTCCGCTGAGCACTGTTCAGACCATCTGCACGATCCAGCGGAATCCGGTTAGAACTGGACTGCATCTTCTCCCAACCGTAAGGGATCTTGGATTGCCCGACACGAAAGCGATGCACCTTGTCCTTCGTGACATAGAGATCAGC
>CALLWY010000294.1 GCA_938015865.1 uncultured Planctomicrobium sp. | reverse complement strand
CCAAGTCCGATCGGCGGACAGAGGTTCTCCTCTTACAGTCATCATCCACTCAAAATGGGGTCATCAACAGCAAGGACGATTCCGCAAATGACGAGGCAAACCAGGATCGCCCTCTGTACGTCTCTTCCGAACAGGGAACCGGGCTGACCGAATTGCTGGACGCCATTGTTTCCCGCCTCGCGTCTCCTGAAGTGGACACAGAGATGATTGCCTCCACCGCTGCCCGCTGCGTCGAGAGTCTGGAACATGCTTACCAAGGAGTTGTGCGAGCACTGGAAGCTCTGGACGCCGGCGCAGGAGATGAACTCATTGCCCTTGAATTGCGGGAGGTTCTGGAACATCTCGGTCGCATCGTCGGCCGCGTTTATACCGATGATATTCTGGACCGGATCTTCAGCCGCTTCTGCATCGGGAAGTAACTTTTTCCCAGCTCAGCATTCAGGGAGCTCGCCCGCAGGATCGTTCGTCAGGAAACATCGGAAGAGACTGTCTCGGACATCGCGTCCTCTGAAGTGCGTCTGGGCAATTCCAGCGTGACGAGCTGAGCCGGTGGTACGGAACTCGGTCGGTCTTCTTCTGGAGGAAGAGGACGATTCCGTCCCGGGCCAAAGAGGGTCCTTTTTGCAGACTCGATCAATCCTGCGAAGGTCCCGAATGTTGCATCAACGGCGGATGGTTCATAACCGCAATGAACCATGCAGTCCTGACATTTGGGATTTCCGCTCCCTCGCCCGTAGGCATCCCAATCGGTTGTCGCCATTAACTCCTGAAAGCTGCTGGCATATCCTTCCTGAAGGAGGTAGCACGGTTTCTGCCACCCGAACAGGTTGTAGGTCGGATTCCCCCAAGGGGTGCATTCGAGCTGCCAGTTCCCTTTCAGGAACTCAAGAAACAGCGGGGACTGATTGAAAATCCAGGACCGTTTCTGGTTTTTGAAGACCTTGCGAAACAATTCAATCGACTGACGCCGGGCAAGGAAATGTTCCTGATCCGGGGCTTTCTCGTATTGGTATCCGGGGGAGACCATCATCCCTTCCACCCCCATCTCCATCAGCGTGTCGAACATCGCCTGCAGATGTTCCGGCTTGCTGTTGCTGAAGACGGTCGTATTGGTCGTGATCCGGAACCCTTTGGAAATCGCCGTCCGAATGGCCTGAATTGCCATGTCATACACCCCGTCCCGGCAGACGGCAGCGTCATGGTCCTCTCGCGGGCCATCCAGATGAACGGAAAACGAAAGGTACTTTGATGGCGTGAATCGATGCAGATGCTTTTCAAGCAGAATCGCGTTTGTGCACAGATAAACGTACTTCTTCCGGGCAACGATCCCTTCGACAATTTTGTCGATCTCGGGATGTAGCAGTGGCTCGCCTCCGGGAATGGAGACAATCGGCGCACCACATTCATCCACCGCATTCAGGCATTCTGCCAGAGAGAGATTCTGCCGAAGAATATCTGCGGGATACTGGATTTTTCCGCAGCCAGCACAGGCCAGATTGCAACGAAACAACGGCTCGAGCATCAGCACTAGCGGATAGCGTTTGCGTCCACGGAGTTTCTGGCGAATGACGTATGACGCCACGCTCCACATTTGAGAGAGGGGAACACCCATCAGCCAGCAGCTCCATCTGACAAAGTTGCAATCTCGATGCGGCCCTTTTACCAGATCCGGCTGTCTCTGTCAGCACGACTCGATGATGGATTCCGATCCAGTCAGACAGAACAGCCCTGACAAGGCACCTCACCGATTGAAGCCAACATAGAAACTGAAGACGCGCAGGCGGTCTTCCTCGTTCCGCTTCAGCGGCCATGCGAAATCGAAGGCGAGAGGCGCTGGCCCCATCGCTGGAATTGTCAGGCGGAATCCAAAACCAGCTGTCACACGGAAGTTATCCAGACTCACATCCGGATTCACCGTTCCGAAGTCGGTAAAGACGACAGTTCGGATGTTGTCGCTGGCGGTGATCGGAATCATGTATTCCGCAGAACCAATCGCCAGGAAATTCCCCCCCACTTTCACATTGTTGACTTCGGGCGAAACTCCCCGGAAGTAGAACCCACGGAATGAGGAGTAGCCCCCTGCGAAGAACTTTTCGAAGACCGGGGTATTGTCGCCGGTATATCCCAATTGCCCTGTCAACGAGAGGATCTGCTTTCCGAACCCGTCTGGGCGTTCGTAGACAGTGAAAAACTTCCCGCCGGAGAGGTCAAACCGTGGATAGGTGAACTCTCCGAATCCCTGTTCATAGGTGAAGTTGGCGTAGTGACCCGTCGTCGGGAAGAACGAATTGTCCCGAGCGTCGTACTGAATGTTGGCCCCGGCGGTCGACAGGAAATTACTCCCCTTGACCGCAACGAGTTGCGGAGGGGGATTGATGGCAGGGATATCCCGGATGTCCACATCTTCGAGTCGGACAAATGCCCCAGCCGACCAGTATCGGCTGATGATGTACCCCAGGCTGACCCGTCCACCGAGACGTTCTTCGGTCCAGTCCTCAAAGTAGCGGTTGTAGTAAAAGCCACTCACACCGAGGCTGAAGTCAGTCCGAAGGAAGTACGGATCACTCCACGATGCCATGTACCGGCTGACTTCCGTTCCCGGAACTGCTTCCACCCGGAAGCTTTGCCCGGCACCGCGCCATGCCTGACCATTGATGATGTCTGCGAAGCTGGTCGGCGGACGAAGGATATCGAAGTTGTCTTCCTGCAGAACGAACGAACCGACAAGTCCAGCATCCGAGTTCACCCCGACGCCAAACATCAGACGCCCCGTGCGGCCTTCTGTCACCTCAATATTCACATCCACAAACCCGGGGGGTGGAGTCGTCAACGCATCCCCAAACGGGTCTCCCTGTGGAGAAACTCCCTGCAGGTAGTTCTGTGGAACGGGCTGGGCATAGGCATCCAGACTCTGAGTCCGGTAGTAATCCATCCCTGCCGGGGACTGAGCCCGGAACACAAGATCTGGGCTGATAACAAAATCCGAAGACTCTTCAAATGAGCTTTCAGCAGGTGCTGCGTCCGATGTCGCTGCAAGCGCCGGTACGGAAGCGAACGATGTCGTCGTTTCGTGAGAAGTCTCCCGGGAAACGGAACCGGCAGGGCGACGTCGGATGGGGGGCAAAGCCGCTTCCGAATGTGTCTCAACCGATGGAGATGCAGGGAACTCAGGAACCGCTGCTGCAGGAGCTGAGAACTCGACTGCAGGAACACGATCCGGCAAGCTCATTCGTCCAGATGGAACTTCGTGGGATGGAGCCGCCCTTGAAGGTTCAAACAGGGGAGCCGTACCAACTGGGGATTCACCTGGGGTGAAGAGGTCTTCGAAGTCGAACGTATTTTTATGGGTGGTTGTTTCCGAAGCTTCAGGGATTTCAAAGTCGATATTCTGCCCACGAATTTCGGAAGGAATCCAGTAGTCATAGCCGGGATTGGGAACGATATCGAACACAGGGGGAGTGGTTCGATCCCACAGACCGCTTCCGTTGACGCGGGCCTGAGCCATTCTCAGATCAGAGCTGCGTGCCAGCTGTCCCGGCTTGAGGAAACGGGTCACCTGCTGACGAACGACCTCTTCTTTGGAATGCGGGTAATCTCCCGCAATGTGAACCTTGATTTCGCCAATGTACCGGGGAACGTCCTCGTCAATCTGGTAGACGAGGTCCACGACGGCATCATCATCCTGCCGGAAGCGTGGTGTGGGCATCACTTTGGCAAAGAGGCGACCTTGTGCATCGTACAGGTCGGTCATCTTCTGAACGTCTTCCTTGAGAAAACGCTCATTGAAGTAGTCCCCAGACTTCAGCTTCAGATTCTTCAACAACAGTTCGGCACCAATGACGTCGTTCCCGACGACATCGATCTTGTCGACCTTGTATCGGCGTCCCTCGTTAATGGTAAACCGAACGGTGACCTTGGATTTGTCTTCTGAGAACAATTCCTCGGACTGGACGTCGACGTCGAAGAAGCCCAGGCTCAGGTAATACTGTTTGAGTGCGAGGACATCGTTCCGGATCACATCGGGATCGTAGTCTCCCTGAATGATCCAGACTTTCAGCGTCTTGGAGCTGATTTTGGTTTTCAGAATCGCGTCACTGGCAAACTTGTTTCCTTCAAACTCGATGTACCAGATCTTCGATTTAGGTCCTTCGATGATTTCGAATTCCACATCCCGCTCGTCCGGACGGCTCCCTTTGGTCAGTTTGACCTCAGCGAACAGGTAGCCCTTCTCTTTGTAAAGCTGCTTCAGACGGTGGACCGATTCGATGTTGGCTGCCACATCGTAAGCATGGTTGGGACGCAGCCCCGTTTGTGCCTGAAGTTCTCCGGTTTTGACCTTCTTGTTCCCGACAAAAGTGACGCTGCGGAGAATGGGGCGTTCGACCACCTGAAAGACAAGGATGGGGCCTTCATCACTTTCGCGAAACACCGGCTTCACGCTGTAAAACCAGCGGGTGTTCATCAAGTGAGACACATCTCTCTGAATCGATGCCTGCGTGGCAACCCGTCCAGCCCGGCTCTCGATCTTTTGCAGAATGGCATCCGAGAGAATCGTATCATTCCCCTCGATCTGAATATCCACCAGTGGTTTGTCGAGGATCGACTCCAGCGAGAACGCCGCCACCGGCTTCACAGTCGGTGTATTGGGATTAATTTCGCTCATCGAGCGATCGGGAGGAGCCAGTCGGGCCTTGCGTTCAATGACCGGGACGGTCGGCTGCGTGGGGACTTCCGGGGGAAGATCGCGGGATGTCCAGCCAGAATCGCTGGAGGGGAATTCGCGAGGGGCCTGAGCAAACGCAATCGATGCCCCACAAACAATCCCCAGGCTGAGCACGATGCGAGCAATTTCGCGGTGCCAGCCGGTTCGGGAAGGTCGGGATCGACGCGTGTCTGCCATGACACCGCTCATCGAGTCTGCTTTCAAATCGTCTTCGATATCTTTGCCTGCCCCATGACCAGAACAGTCAAAGGCCATGCAAAGCAATCGCGTCCATGCGTTTTGATGGGGGGATTGAACTGAAACGTTGCCGTGATGGGCTCCGTGATCTCGGAAATGAACCTGGTCCAGTTTATCAGACGAACGACCTTCGCGTCTGAATTTGTCTGGGACCTGATTCGGGGTGCCTCAATTCGCTTGCCACACCGCGCAGCATCCGGGCGATGCGTCAACTGCGAACCGGAACACCGTCAAATCATTTCTTGGGGGTCGAGGGGATGGAACTGAAGTGGCGCACGAGAGTCAGATGCCCCAGTGGCCACCGAAATTCGAATGCAGCGGAGAAATACCGGAAGTCAGAGAATTGAACAAGATGAATCAGACTCTTCCGGCTGCATTTGCAGTCTGAGCGCTAACCGGTGTTGTCAATTGCAGTTACGAGCAGAACATGGCAACAAAGGACAGATTTGACGCGGGAACCTACCCGCAAATCAGGGATTTTTCCGTTCAAAACCTGTACTGTCGCCTTGAGTTGGAGCCATTACAGATTGTTCGTATTGAACGTATCTCCCCCTCGGATATCCCCCGACTCATACCCTTTCCGGAACCATCGCACCCGCTGTTCTGAAGACCCGTGGGTAAAGGATTCCTTCACGACATACCCTTGAGACCGCTTTTGAAGGGTATCGTCCCCAATGGCCGCCGCTGCGCGCAAGCCCTCCTCGAGATCTCCGGGCTCCAGCAGATTTCGATCGATATTTGCGTGATGAGCCCAGACCCCCGCCAGATAATCCGCCTGAAGCTCAAGGCGGACCGAGAACTCGTTTTCAGACATGTGCTGAAGCATCTTTTGTCGTTGTTGCATCATCCCCAGCAGGTTCTGGACATGATGCCCCACTTCATGCGCAATCACGTAGGCCTGCGCAAAGTCGCCTGGAGCACCAAACTTGTTCGCCAGCTCTTCATAAAAGCTCAGATCGAGATAAATCTTCTGATCAGCGGGGCAATAGAACGGGCCGGCCGCCGAAGAGGCATTCCCACAGCCTGAGACAACCTGGTTCCTGTACAGAACCATGGGGGCCGGGGTATATTCCCGCCCCATCTCGGCGAACAGTTTCGTCCACACATCTTCCGTGTCCGCAAGGATGACGCTGGCAAATTCCGCCTTTTGATCCTCCTCTGGATCAGGGGCCTGATTGGCTGGCTGTTGCTGGACGATCTGTCCCTGATTGGCGAGAAAGAATCGAAGGACCTGTCCGAGGTCTCCCCCCGACATGAAGTAAATGATGATCATCATGAGGATCGTGCCAGTCCCCCCCATCGCGATCCCGCGGGGACTCATCTGTCGCCGGTCTTCGACATTGCTGCTGCGGCGTCCCGATTCCCATCTGACCATAATGCTAACCCTTCTAATACCTGTCAGCGTGCCATTTCTCAGGCATCAATACATTCCGTTTTAACGGCGGCAAGACAGTTGTCCAGTGTGGATCATTTGAACCTACCATATGGTGGTGTCTTGAATCCTCAGGAGACGGGGCCATACACTCGCATCAGCGTTCTTCCACCCAGATCTCGCTGTCTGAATATCACACGAGTACTCGCTGCCATGACTGACGCGGATTCGCCTGCCGGCAACAATGGGGACGGTCATCTTGACGACGATCCGCTGCTGCGAAATCCGAGGGCGATTCCCCTTCCCAGCGAACTTCCCCCAGTCGAGCCCCCCTCTGCGGGGTTGATTGTCCAGCTCTTTCTGGTTCCCGCCATCATTGTGGCGGCTGTGATCGGGGTCTATGCCCTGTTTGGCCGTATGGCGTCGCAGGAACAGGACTGGAGACAACTCACCTCCGATGTCCGCAGCGACAACCCACACATCCGATGGCGCGGGGCACTCGGACTGGCACAGTTGCTCGATGCCGATGCCCAGCGAGGAGAGAATTCCCAGAAACTCTCACAGAACAGGGAGATCGCCACGGCACTGGCAGGTCTCTATCAGGAACTGATTCAACACAATGCCCCCAGCGAAGAAGAGTTGAAACAGATTGAGTTCCTGTCCAAAGCGATGGGACGCATGGAGGTGGCGGACGTGATGATTCCGGTATTGCAGACTGGTATCGATCCCGCCCGCAACCATGATGTCCGCAAACATTCCCTTATTGGACTGGCGATGCTGGCGGGGAACGCCAAGGATTCTCCGACGCTGAAAGAGAATCCGGAACTGGTCAATCAATTGATCGCCATCTCAAAGGAGCCTGAACCACTGTTCCGTCATCAGGCAGCTTACGACCTTGGACTGATTCCGACTCCTGCAGCACTCGAACGACTCGAAGTCCTGCTGGATGATCCGGATCAGATGGTCCGCCTGAATGCAGCAATCGGGCTGACACGAAATGGCAATCTGAAAGGTGAACCGGTCTTTGCGGAACTGGTGAATGAAGCCATTCAGTGGAAGCTCGACCCGGCACAGGTCCGAACTGTAGAAGAGGAGGCCCGATACTTCGAACGAATGCTGATGATCACCAATGTTCTAAAAGCCATCAGCGAACTACAGCCGCAGCTGACTGCAGAATCAAAAGCAGCCTATGAGCAGAAGATCGAACTCTTGAGCAACTCCACTCACGATGCGGTTTTGCGAACGCAGGCGAGGGAGTTGCTTCACAAATTCAAGAAACAGTGAGTCCAACTGCAGTCATGTGGCCGTGATCATGCAACCGCGTTGGACTGCATGTGAGCCATCACCGCTTCCCGGGCGAGCCGGTGCCATGTCAGGCGGGATTCCACTTTTCGGTAGACCTGAAATTCAATGATGCTGATCTGATGGTTCCCTCCGAACAGGAAGGCAAGTGTCAGATATCCCATCAGCCCGCTGGACAGCAGACGCGACCGAAACGTTCCGGGGAAGACAGAGAGCTGATTCTTCCACCGCGTCAGTTCCTGCTCCAGATCCTGCGGAGACTGGCTTTGAACCGGAATAATCAGACGCCCGTGCGGTTTCAGGGACGAGCCGAGATTTGCCAGTCCGATCATCAGCTCCGGGCTGAACTCTTTGGCATCGAAAAGGGATGTCCCGCGAAAGAGAACCGTATCCTGAGTATGGGCTTCCCAGGGGACCGCCGCCCCGGGGGATCCCAGGTGCAACCAGTCACTCGCAGCAGCGGTGGTGCGTCCTTTCTCTTCCATTCCAGAGACCTTCAGCCCCCGTGCGTGGAGAGAACTGAGCCACTCGCCATTGCCGCAGCCGACATCGACGAATGTCTTCCCGGAGAAGACCCCCATCTTACGGGCGATCAGATTCAGTTGCCCTTGAGACAACTCCGGCCGGGAAATGATGCCAGCGTCCACGATTACAACCCTCCCTGGTTGAGAGCATCCAAAAGCAGGACCGGCAGCCATCGAGTGCGGAACCCGAAAACGGGCCTGTCCCGAATCATCTGGAATATGATTTCGAACGGGCATTCCACACGGATTGACCAATTTCCAGTGGATTTCGCACTTCTTTCAGAACCCCTGATGACAGGGAGTCGCAGGAAAACTGGGAAAGCTGACAAACCGGGTCCGATTGCAACAATTTCTCCGATTTTCCACCCTCATCTCTCTTCGTCTGGCCGCCCGCGTTGACGTTCGAAGCTCGGCGGGGAATCATATGGAGAGGATTTTTCATTCGCCGGTGTTTTCGAACGCCCCGGTTCCGGTTTCAGTCACCGCTAGTGTCGACAAACGATGTAGCTGACTGGGACTTTCGTTTTGTCGTTAAGGCATGCTGGACAACGTTTCCGTTTTCTGTTTCCTCGCCAGCTATTCGGTGGCACTGGCTCTGGAACTGACGCAGTTCCTGCGCAGAAGCTCCGCGATGCGCTGGGGGGCGATGGCCTTCGCGGCAGCGGGACTGGTGGCGCACACCGCTTATCTGATCGTCCGCAGCCGTCAACACGATCTCCCCCCCCTGCTCTGCTCCAGCCATGACTGGTTTCTGGTCTCCGCCTGGATGGCAGTGGTCCTGTATCTGGGGGTCCAGTTCTGGAATCAGAAACTCTCCCTTGGAATCTTCTGCCTTCCCGTCATTCTTGGGCTGGTCATTACCGCTCGGTTTGTCAGGGATACCACGAATCCAAACGTGGGAGATATGCGCTGGTGGGGGATGCTGCATGCCTCCTTCTGGGCCTTCGGAATTCTTGGAGTCGTTCTGGCATTGCTGGTCAGCGTGATGTATCTGGTTCAGCACTGGAGACTCAAGCACAAACATGCGGAATTGCCGGCGCTCCATCTTTTCAGTCTTGCCCGCTTAAGTCGCATGAACTGGTGGTTGATCGTCGTCTCTGTCCCCCTCCTCACGTTGGGAATGCTCAGCGGATTGTGGATGGTGCATCTCTCAAAACAGGGAGCCAACCCGGTTGACCTGTTCAGTCTCCCGGTGTTAGCCAATGCCATTGTCTGGGGGGTAATGGCGATGTTGTTCGGTTGGCTGCTGGCAGGTCGCGCCCAAACCGGACGGATTGTGGCTTGGCGAACCCTGTTGGCCTGCCTCTTTCTGCTGATGACGTTGATCACAATGAAATTGACTAGTGCGGACACCATGCACAATCCGGCAGCAGCCGGCCAGACTGCTCTCGTCCAGCCGGGTCCCTCTTTCCGGGGAGGGCGGGCATGAACGTTCAGGTGGTCTACTGCAATCCCCAGACGGCCAATCTGGAAGTCCGCGAGCGTCTCGCTTTTTCGTCTCCGGAAGTTCTTAAACGTGCATACGGTGAGCTGCGGAAGCGATTCCCCCGCTCCGAGCATGTCGTCATCTCCACCTGCAATCGTGTGGAGGTCTACTCCGCTCAGGAAGACAAGGCCGATGCGCCAACACAAAGCCAGCTGGCGCAGTTCTTTTCGGAGTTTCACCGAGTTCCGGTTTCCGACTTCATGGATGATCTCCTGGAGTACCACGGCCCCGATGCCGTCCGACACCTGTTTGAAGTCGCCAGCAGCATCGACAGCATGGTGCTGGGGGAAAGCCAGATCGTCAATCAGATCAAGGAAGCGTACGAACTTTCCACACTCACCGCTGCCAATGGCCCACTGACGAACGCCCTGTTCCAGAGGGCACTCACCGTTTCCAGCCGGGTTCGGACCGAAACAAAGCTCTCCAATGGGCGAGTCTCCATTGCCAGTGTCGCTGTCGGGGAATTCGGAAAGACAATCTTTGACCGGTTTGATGACAAGACCGTTGTCGTCCTTGGTGCCGGAGAGATGGCCACTGAGACATTGATGTACCTT
>CALLWY010000293.1 GCA_938015865.1 uncultured Planctomicrobium sp. | reverse complement strand
ATGTATTTCCTACTGACGGGTCGCCCGCCGTTTAACGAAGGAACGCTGACCCAGCGACTTCTCGCCCACCAGACAAAGGAACCGACTCCTGTACGGGAGCTGCGAACGGACGTCCCGGAATCCCTGCTCTCCATCCTTCAGCTTCTCATGAAGAAGAATCCAGATGAGCGTATTCAGACCGCAGCAGAGGTCGCAGCTCATCTGGAGAACTGGCTCAGCTGTCAAACCACCGATTCCGGGAAGCGTCTTGCGGTCACTCCAATCCCTCCGGGAGTTTCTTCCAGAACGGCGGGTGAATCGGTCGCGCAGTCTGGCCCCGCAGCTGCCATTGACGCACCCACCCGAAAAATCAACCGCGATACGGGTTCCGACATCGCGGACTTCTTTTCCAGTCTGAGCGATATTGAGGCGGAAGACGAAACCCCGAATGGAGCGAGAAGCCGAACCCCTCTCGCTTCATCGGGACCGGGATCCAGTTCGAAATCGCGAAAGACCTCCCGCCGCTCCGCCGATTCTTCCAGAAATGAGGCCCCCGGCGTCCCAGCAGTTTCAGATTCCTCTGTCAGGCAGACACAGCAGGATCCCGGAGCAGAATCCATCTTTCCATCGACCGCAGATTCCTCCGGCAAGGGACTCGACAGGTCGAAAGGAGGAGCGAAATCAAGCCGAGCCGTCGCTGGTTCCGGTCGTGTGACCCGATCCTCCAGGATACTGGACTCGATCAAAAACTATCAGACCCCACTTGTAATGACTCTCGCTGCATTGGTCATTCTGGTGGGGTACTTACTTTTTAGCCGGGACACCAAACCCCGCAAAGTCCCGCCGGCACAGCAGCAGGCTGCGGCCCGTCCCACTGAAGGGAGTCAACAGGCAAGTCCGATGGGACGGACGAATTCCACACCGGCCCGCCCTGCGGTGAACGGCCAATCGGTGAGTGTCGGTCCGAACGGGAACTTCGGCACCGTGACAGAAGCCATCAATTACATCAAGACCCAGAACCTGAATACCGCGTCGCCCAAAATCAAAGAGATTCGGATTGAACAAGGAGCAACACTGGAAGAATCGATCGTGATCGACAACTCCGGTCTGGGGATGTTCCCTCGCGGGATTCGATTGACGGGATCTGAAATCAACCCGCCCCGCTTCATCCCCAAGGGGAATGAAGCCGTTTTTGCTTTGACCTCTGTCGACGATTTGACACTCGAAAACATTGTGATCAGCTGCCAGGGGACAGCTCAGGGAATCCGTCTGGAAGGATTCATGGCGGGAGTCATGTTGAAGAACGTCACTTTCGAAAACATCCAGCAGACAGCAGTGACCGGAATTGGACTGGCAGGGGTCCGCAATCGGACAGTCGTGATTGAAAACTGTAGATTTCAGGGTGGGGGTGGCTCGGCACAAGCGATTCTTTTGCTGCCCGGAAAAGGCCAGGACTCGCGGGAGCTGACCATTCGCAAATGCAGCTTTCTCGGTCCACTTCAGACGGCTGTCACGGTCGATGGAAATGCGGACAACATCAACTTCTCACAAAACATCTTTCACGAGATTGAGACAGCCATCCGGTTTGTCGGGCTGGACCCGATGCAAAAAGATCTGACGTTCACAAACAACACCTTTCACAGGTGTCAGCAAGGAATCGTTTTCGTCGACGGACCGACTGACGCTGCGTCAAACTTTGTTTTTCAAAAGAATCTTTTCATCGGAGGGTCCGGCCCGGCCGTCCAGACCCGAACCGACCGCGCATTGACAGAACTGACCAGCGAAGGACGTCCCTCCCGATGGAACTGGACCGACCGGACTGAAGCACAATCCGGAAATCTCCCCATCTTTACCAACGAGGGGCGCTACGACGCTCAAATCGTCTTTCAATCGGTCACTCCGGGGGAGAGCAATTTTCTGAAACCGGAATCGAAAGAGTTGATGTCGGCGGCAAAGACTGCTGACTCGCCCAAGTATATTGGAGCCGTTTCGCCCTAGTTTCTTCCTGATCCTCTCGCTCCAGAATTCCAGCAAATGATTGGATCGACGCTGCAGGAATGATGCTGATCGTTCTCTCCACAGATCATCAGCATTACGGATGAGTCAGCCCGGAGAGTCGCTCCGTAGCCCCCCTGCCTGCCCTTGTCGAAGTTCGAACGCCATCGGTTGAACAGGACGGATTTCACCTGAGTTGATAGACCGTGTCGGTTCGCCGTGGTAAATTTCTCACCCCATGGCAGCATTGCCCGCGGTCATCAGTTCGTTGCCGGACCTGATCGGCATACTCCGCGCCGTGCCCTCGTACCAGCGTGTCATCGAGTCATTACGACGAGGTTCCAGCGGGACGATTGACGGAGCGTGGGGTTCCTCCTGCGCACTGGTCGCTGCTGCAGTTGCCCAGGATGCACCGGGAACGCTTCTGATCGTCCTCCCGCGAATCAGTGAAGTTGATGACTTCGCTGGCGATCTGGCCTCAATGCTTCCCGAGACGCCGGTCATCTTCCCCGCCTGGGAAACGCTCCCCAAAGATCAATCCGTAAAGGACGCTGTCTTTGGTGCTCGTCTACGAGTCCTCGAACAACTCGAGTCGCCGACGCCCCCAAAGGTCATCATTACCCCCTTCCCTGCATTGCTCCAGCCTGTCCCGTCCGCTGCCCATCGACAGGCGGGGACGCGAACGCTCAAGGTAGGAGAAGAGATTGATCCGGACGAGCTTCTCCGGTGGCTGGTGGATCGTGGATTTGAACGCGTTCCGACCATCGAACGTCCCGGGGAGTTCTGTGTCCACGGCGGGATTATTGACATCTATCCCCCGGCGGCCATCGATCCGATTCGAATGGAATTGTTTGGGGATGAGATCGACTCTCTCAGGTACTTCAATGTTGAATCCCAGCGGAAAGTACAGGAACTGACCGAAATCCGACTGACCGCCGTCGCTCCCGAGGCGCAAAGCAGCCCGTCTCCCTCGTCCAGTTGGGGCGATGCCAGCCTGCTCGATTCGCTCCCGGCGAAAACATGGGTGGAACTCTCGGAGCTGACAGATGTGGTTGAAGAGGGTCGACGCTATCTGAACCGGCTGGAGAATCCCCGAGGACTGTTCGGGGTTGACGCAACGATGGCGCGTCTCACCCAGTTTCCATCAGTGAGTGTGTCGGCCCTCAGTTCCGGAAGCTTTGAAACAACGGCTCATCTTCAGATTGAGTCAATTGAGCGATTCACCGGGCCAAAGACGGAAGTGATTCTTGAACTGGCCGGAATTCTTCAAAAGGACGAACAGGTTCTGATCGCGTGCCACAACGAAGGGGAACGCGAGCGACTGAGGGAACTGATTCTCGAAGCCGATCCCGCCCTGCTCGAACGGATGCAGCTGTGCCTTGGCTCAGTCACACAGGGGTATCGTCTGGTCTTCGCGAAGACCGTGGTCCTCAGCGACAACGAGCTGTTCAATCGGGTTCATGTTCGCCACACGACGCGAAAGGCATCCAGCCGCATTGCCAGCCGGGCGATCGACAGCTTTCTGGATCTCAACGAAGGAGATCTGGTTGTTCACCTCTCGCACGGAATCGGCCGATTCCTCGGGATGCAGCTGGTCGAGAAAGAGGGGAATTACGAAGAACATCTGGTGATCGAATTTCGTGACGGGGTCCGGATCTTCGTTCCGGTCACGCTGATTCACCTGGTACAGAAGTACGTCGGCGCGTCCCAGACAACCCCGAAGCTCGCAAAAATCGGGGGAACGAGCTGGCAAAAGAACAAACAGAAAGTTGCGGAAGCGGTCTCTGATATGGCCGCTGACATGCTCCGGCTGCAGGCGGCTCGGGCAACTCAGGTCGGACTGGCCTGTCCGCCGGACAGCAAGTGGCAACAGGAGTTTGAGGCCTCGTTTCCATTCGTTGAAACCGCAGACCAGTTGCGGGCGATTCAGGAAACGAGGGCAGACCTGATGCAGCCCCGTCCGATGGACCGTCTGATCTGTGGAGATGTCGGCTTTGGAAAAACCGAAGTCGCCATGCGGGCTGCGTTCAAAGTGGTCGATGCCGGCCGTCAGGTGGCGGTCCTTGTCCCAACCACGGTTCTCGCAGCTCAGCACTATCGGTCGTTCACCCAGCGAATGGCTGAGTTTCCCATTCAGATTGCGTGTCTCTCCCGCTTTCAATCGAAAGCGGAACAACGAGACATTCTGGACAAACTTGCCAGTGGAGGGATCGACATCTGCATCGGGACCCATCGGCTTGTCTCTCAGGATGTCCACTTTCGCAATCTGGGACTGTTGATCGTCGACGAGGAGCAGCGATTCGGCGTTGCCACCAAGGAGATGCTGAAGCATCTGCGATTGAACGTTGACGTCCTGACATTGAGTGCGACACCAATTCCACGAACGCTTCACATGTCGCTGCTCGGGATTCGGGATATCTCAAACCTGACGACTCCCCCTCAGGACCGACTCCCTGTGGAGACACGCATTGCCCGATGGGATGCGGACATGATCCGTTCCGCAATCATGCGAGAGTTCAACCGTGGCGGACAGGTCTATTTCGTTCATAACCGGGTGTATGACATTCACGAAGTCGCGGATCGGCTGCAACAGATCGTTCCAGAAGCCCGGATTGTGATCGGCCACGGGCAGATGGCCCCGGAAGAACTCGAAGAGAACATGATTCAGTTCGTGAACGGAAAGGCCGACATTCTGGTCGCGACCACCATCATTGAAAGTGGGCTGGATATTCCCACCGCGAATACGATGTTCATCGATCAGGCGGAGATGTATGGACTGGCCGACCTCCATCAGTTGCGGGGACGTGTCGGCCGGGACAAGCATCGGGCCTACTGCTATCTGCTGGTCAGTGAGCACAAATCAATCACCGGAACGGCGGCTCGTCGCCTGAAAGCAATCGAGGAGTTCAGCGAACTGGGGGCCGGATTCAAGATTTCCATGCGAGACCTGGAAATCCGTGGAGCCGGCAACATTTTGGGGACAGAGCAAAGTGGTCACATCTCTGTCGTGGGCTACGAGTTGTACTGCCATCTGCTCGAAAGTGCCGTCCGCAAGCTCAAGGCACTCCCCCCCAAGGAAAGCCCGCACGTCAATATCGATCTTCCCATTACCGCGTATCTCCCGGCGTCCTATATTCCGCCCGGTCGTCATAAGGTGGATGTCTACCGGAAGTTATCTTCGGTCAGTACCCACGCCGAACTCAACGAGGTCGCCGAGGAGATCCGGGACCGATTCGGTCCGCTTCCGGATGAGGCGGTTCGCTTTATCCTCTTGAAAGAGCTGGAGTTAATGGCTTATGGATGGGGGATTGATAATATCCGACTTGAAGAGGACCGGTTTGCCGTCCTGAGTTATCAGGACCCACAGCGAATGCAGGAGCTGGTCCGTCACTATGGACGGGATCTGCGAATCGTCGACCGGCGAAATGCGTACGTTGTTTTGCCGCAAAAGGGGATGAGTGGGCCCACTTTGGTCGAGTTTCTGAAATCCGTGTTGCGTTGAAAGGGGGTGTCGGAGTAATAAGCCGACGCAAATCCCTTTCCCGGCCCCTGATTCGGAACATAACTCCCCTATTTCTCACCTTTTCAGACGAATTCACCTGCGGCAGACTGCCGCTTCGGAATTCTCCTGCGAGCCCCTCACATGTCACGCAAATCCTTATATCTGGCGATCTTGCTGGCAGCAGGCTGCGGGACGAAGAATTACAACGTCGGAAATCCGGTGGTCGGCCCCCCTCCCCCGCGGATTAAGGACGCTCTCGCCCGGCAGATGCAGGCAGAGGAGTCAAAATCTCTGGCCTCTGTGGAGAGGTCGGCCGAGGCCGAAGGTATCCAGCCGGTGAGCTATGAGGACAAGGTCCCGCTGGAATTGACTGCGGTGGTGGCCACAGTCAACGGGCGGCCCATCCTTGCCAGCGAAATCCTCGAACAGTACCTCGGAAAGCTCAAGGAGTACGATCAGGTTCTCCAGCAAGGGGTCCGAAAAGGGGGCATTGATGACTCTGTCCGTCTCGCCAAGATTCGCGAGACGCAGGAGATGCTCATCAAGCGGGACCTCGACAAGTACATCGAACAGGTTCTGATGGCGGAAGCTGTTCGCTCGAAGCTCAAAAAGGAACAGCTGGATGCTGTGAATGAGCAACTGGCGAACTACTTCGAAAAAGACTTTGTTGCCAATCTCAAAGCCAAGTTCAACGTTGATTCCACCGCTGAACTGGAAGGCATTCTTCAGTCGCAGGGAATGTCACTGGAATCGATGCGGAAAATGTTTGCCGATCAGCAGCTCGCTCAGCAATACGTCCGAACAAAAATGGGCGAAGATCCCCGTCCCTCGCGAGCGGAACTTCTGGCGGTTTACAACAAGCAGAAGGAAAAGTACTCGCAGCCATTGCAGGTCAAATGGCAGCAGCTGCAGATCAACTTCAAGAATGGCGACAGCAAGGAAAAAGCCCATCAGGTCATGCAGCAGGTCCAGCTGGAGCTGAAGGCTGGAAAGCCATTTGATGATGTCGTGAAGCGATATTCTGATGGCCCGCTCAAGGACAATGGTGGACACTGGGACTGGACCCAACCGGACAGTGTCGCCAATGCGGATGTCCGCAAGGCTCTGCAGACTCTGAAACCAAATGAAATCAGCCCGGTAATCACAACCCCGACTTCCCTTCAACTGGTGAAAGTGACCGCCCGTCGCGAGGCCGGCCACTTGCCACTTGAGGAAGTTCAGGAAGAGATCCGACAGCAAATCATTACGGAATTCCGAGAAGAACGTGCCAGGGCAGTGGTGGAAGAACTTCGCGCCAATGCCGTGATCAAAACGATCTTTGACGGAGAATCGGACGACAAGTCCGCCCCCAAAATCTCGGGGACCCGCTGAGCCCTGAGACCGTTCTTCGGCAACACTCGCCGATGAAAACGGCCAAATTCAGCATCGAACAGAAATTTCCTTTCCCCCTATTGACCCTGTTCGATTTCCTGAATTATTCAGCGATCCTGAAGCACCTTTCCGTTTCACTTCCCTTTTTCAACTCCTGTTTCGCCCGGACACGAGAAGTCTGAATCGTCCTCCCCGGACAGATTCAGATCCCTCCCGACAGTGGCGTCCTTTCCCCCCTTTCATCTTTCAGCGGCAAACCACGTCATGGCCCGAAATCGAACAAGCCTGAATCAGCCTGGTCATAGCCCCTCGGAGGGACCGACTTTGTTGCGCACTTTCGGAAAGTTCATGTGCGGTGGTCTGTTGACTACGAGTCTCTGGCTCGGAGCGCAGCAGATCAGCGCCCAGGACGCTCCCAAGTCTGGAGCGGATCCATTTGATGCACTTCATCGAAGTAGTGAGTCCGGGACACGAACCCCCGGCAGTCTGGAAGATGTGAAGTATCGCCGCATCACCGATCAGATGCGACAGGCTCGCCAGAAGATGCAGCAGGGCGAGTATCAGGAAGCGATGAGACTGGCTGCCAGTGCCAACCTGATGGCCCAGCAATGGCAGATCACCTTCGCTCCGACAGAAGTTTCACCACAGAAGCTGATGGCGGAAATCCGGGCCAAAGCACCCAAGGGGACTGAGTTGCAGTTTGCTCAGCCGGCTCCGGCACAGACCCCCGCCTGGGCAACTCCGGCCGCAGGAACAGTAGCAACAGCTGCTCCGCAGAGTGATTCGGCAACTGCCCCTGCCGGTTCACAGAAAGAAATCGCCCAGAAGCTGATGGCCCGCGCACAGATGGAACTCGAAGCAGGTGCT
>CALLWY010000292.1 GCA_938015865.1 uncultured Planctomicrobium sp. | reverse complement strand
GACCAACCCGAGCTGGCCCTGTGGGCACGTTCCCCGCCAGAGCGGGACCTGATCTTTGAATACTAACGAGGTGCGCTGTGTGAGAGGAACGTGCTCGCGAGATCTCTATTCAGGAGCCCCCGACTCGTGATGTTTTACCCGGAGTTGAACCCGATGTCCTTGTTTCCTTCGCCTACGCCCCACACGTACCGCGAGCAGCGCAAGTGCCTGCGTCCCCTGCTTCCCTATCTGAACGAACTCCGCTTGGACCGGGACAAGACGTTCGCCAAGGAAGTTGCCTCCTCGTTGGGAATCCGCGTCCCCAAAACGTTGCGGGGAGCTGAAGGGCTGTCGTTTGTCTCCAAGCCGAACGGGTTGTCCGGTTCGCGGGGCGTGATCGTGGTCGTGGACGGCGTGGTCAGGATGGGAAGCCGCCTGGCTGGCGTCCTGGAAGAGGTGGTCGTGGATGAGAACGGACAGATCCCTCCCCGGGATTTCAAGGTGTACTGCTTCGGCTATCAGCCCAGAATCATCCAGGTGATCGAACGCCATCCCCGTTCCTATGCCTATTATCTGCCGGACGACTGGTCGGCGGTGCGGGGGATCTGCCGCCGTCGCTGGCGCGACCAGCCCCGTCCGGCCTGTCTGGAGGAGTTGATCCACATCGGGAGGACGCTCTCCCGGCGGTTCCATTTTCCCGTGCGGATCGACTGCTATGCCAGCCGAGAGGGCGCTGTGTTCGGTGAATTCTGCCTGACGTCCGGGATCTCATCCGCCCTGACCCGCGCGGCTGACCGGATGTTCGGCGAATGGTGGCGGGAACATTTCGAGGCCCTGGGGATCCGGAACGAGTTCGATCCCCTGGAATCCCCGCAGGCGTTTCACACGTTGCCCTCTCCAGAGGACCTTGCGGTGAAAGTGACGTAACGGGATTCGGATCTTTTGATTTTACAGGAAATGCGTTTGTCGGAACCACTCACGGAAATTGCCACGGTCGCCCGTGAACTTGCGGGCAGAAGCCATCATCAGGAGTCAACGATGTCAGTAGAACTCCAGGAACTGTGCGCTGTGAACATTGGGACGAAAGGTGAAGCTGAAGCGGCATCGCCGCGTTTCTCGGACCTGTTGCGACGCCGACGACGCCTGATGCGGCGGGACCGGAGCCTCTTCGCCGAGCTCCGTTCCAAGCTCCGCGTGCGGAACGTCGCTGCCTCGCTGGATCTGCCGATCCCGGAGTTGTACTGGACCGGGCGGCCCGTGTTACGCAACGAACTTCCCAGATACGTTGTCGTCAAACCGGACCGGGGATCGTTCAGCCACGGCGTCTATCTGCTGGAAGGGGATTTCGACCACATGTCCAAACAGCATGTCTCCCCGGAGGAGCTGGAAGCCGCCACCGATCGGCGGCGGACGCTGGCCGAGGAGTTCTTGCCCCGGCGGGACGGGACGTACGGCGTGCATACGGACTACAAAGTTTTTGTGTTTGGGGGAGTCATTCCCGGGGTGCAGGTGCTGGACCGGCGGCGCAGGAAGATCTGCTGGTACACCGAGGAATGGGTGCCGATGCCACCCTTGCATCATTCCGGTCCTCGTTGGTCGATGCCGGACCACAGCTACTTCACCCGTCCGGACTCCTGGGACGGGATTCTGGACATGGCCCGAATCATGGGACGACAAGTGGGCTCGTTCGTCCGCGTGGACTGTTACGAAAGCCGCTCCGGACCGGTATTCGGTGAGACCTCCCTGACCCCCAACGGCATCCGGGGACTGTTCCGCGACACCGATCGGCAGCTGGGGCGCCTATGGCAGGAAGTACTGGGAGAGGCAGTGTAATTCCCATCTAAAACGAGAACGAGCGGCAGCAGCTCCAGGTTGGTACAGGTTGGTGCAAAAAGAATCAGGAGCCAGCCGGTCAGAGATCAGAAAATGGCACATTTTGCAGGCATGTCCCTGGCCCCTTGTGGTCATTCCTGCAGACTGGATGCGACTGAGTGAGATTTTCCGGAATTGGAAGTGATGAACCAACCATTATCGAGTCATGCCTCCGCTCCTGTGGAATCCATGTCGTTCCCTCAGAAGCTGTCGAGGTGGCAGCGGCGCTGCCCGTACTGGTCCACCGAGTCCTACCGGGAAGTCCTCAGAAACAAGTTCCTCTTCTGGTCCCTCGCGCATGAGCAGGCGTTCACGCCACCGGTGGTCGCCCGATACGTGGCGTCCCGGCTGCAGATCGTCGATCCGGAGTTATGGGAAGCCTTGTGGATGGCCCCAGAAAAACGCCAGAGCCTCATCCGGCCGGAATTCGGCGGCTCCTTCGCCTCCCTCCCCCTTGAGCGGAGGTTGCGCGCGGGGCATCGTGCTGGTGCAGATCGGCCGGAATGCGTTCCACGATGCCCATGGAATCGCCATCGACGCTCCGCAGGTTTCCAATCGGGTGAACTATGTTGTCACGCCGCGAATCGAGCAGCATGAGTTCCTGTCCCGGATCGCGCCGGAAACCTCCAATACATTCAGAATCATCACCGGCCGGGATCGGGAGGGCTGGTTCCCCCGGGGAGCAATGCTGAAGCTGGGGACCCGGCGATCCAGGCCGGTGGACCATTTCGTGCGGGGAGGTATCGGCGTGGCCGTCAATGAGGCCACCGACTGCCTGGGCATAAGTAAGGATCAGCGAGACCGAAACTGGCGAAGGCATCCGGACACGGGTATCCCGTTTGCGGGCCAGCCGCTGCCGAATTTGAAAGACGTCCTGAATCTGCTGGAATGTTTGCATGCGATTTTGCCATACGTCACCTATGTGGAGTGGGACATCCTGATCACCCCGGTGGGCGCCTGCGTCATCGAGGGGAACAGTGCGCCGAATGCGGGCATGCTGCAAACGCAAGGGGCGCTGATCAGGAACGAGAGGATTCTCCGCTTTGTAGAGCGGCACACACGGCCACGAAAACACTCCCGGAGAGGAATGAACCAGATTTCCGTCGCCCATCACTGCTCAGTCAAAGACGCCGCAGCGGCGGTAGAAGGTCTCCGTACGTGGATCGGTCACCAACGGACCATGGACCTGCAGCAGGCCCAGACCCGGTTTTTCGTTCCCTTCAATGACACAGACTCGGTGTGCGGTCATCAGGAAATTCCAGCCCGCATACAGGACAGAGGGCATCAACCGGTGCCGCGTGTCCAGCAGCGCCAGGACCTCGTCCCAGTGGGGAAGTTGCCGTCCCTGGAACACGATGCTGGTTTCCGGATGAGCGGTCAGTTCCGGCTCGTCTCGTTCGCCCGGAATAAAGCGCGGCGACAGCCTCCGGCCGGAGGCACAGTCGACCGACACACTGATTCCCGCGCGCAACGGGTGGTCGACCGGCCAGGACTGCGACGTTCCCAGCTTCAGCGCGCTGCCGATGAGAAACCATCCCTCCTCGTCGCGGGCCGTCAGGACCCGCAAGGTATTCGAGGTGTGCGGTACCAGCCGTGCCAGGAACGGTTGCTGGGGCATCCGGGGACTAGTGATGTACGGCCGGTCCGGCGTAACTGTGGGGAAAGGAATGGGATGGCCATGCTATCGTTAAACTTGTGTCATCCAATGTGGACCAGGCTCAGGCCGCGCCCCCGTGGGGCCCGAAGGCAGGCTTCACGAAGCATTCCTGCATCCGGTCTCCATTCCAGACCTCGTCCCAGACTGAGCGGGACGTGGGGACGAGTTCACCGTGTAGAATTTGGGCGTAGACCGGGGGGAATGCGACATGCCTGTGCAGATGATGCCAGAAGAGGAACTTGTTGCTCAGCACGGCCCGATAGGTCCGGCAGATGCAGTAGGTCTTCAGTCCTTGGCGGCGATCGAGACAGAAATTCACCATCGTGTCCTGGACCTGGGAAAAAAAGTGCCGAACCTGACGAATGCACGGGAACGGAAAGGAGGCATCTCGGACATGAACAATCGATGCCGGAATGATCATACCAGCCGACAGGAATCGATGGGACACGATCCTGCCTCCCGCCAAGGACCGTTGTTGAAATCGCCCTGCCTTGCGGACTCGAATCCTGATGCGCACAGGGCCTTGGCGTTCAGGCTGCTCACGCCCTATGTCCGTGGCGGAGAAATCCGGGCCACCTTCATTCTGACCGACGTCGTGACGGCAGCCGCTGACCCGGCAGAAAGGGAAATCGACCCGCCCTGGAGAAGCGGGGTGAGCGCATGAGCCGCAGGAAACAAGTCTACACGCCCCAGGGGGGCGGTTTTCTGGAGGATGATCGCCAAGTTTTGACAGAAATCCTCGCTCCCCTGGCACGGCCATTGTCTCTGCTCGAGTTTGGCCCCGGCCAGTCCACCTGGTTCTTTCTCGGACTGGGGGACGTGAAGTTGGTCTCTCTGGAAAGCGATGACGCCTGGTACCGGGCAGCCGTTCACGAATTCCGCGGAGTCGAACACCTCGAACTGTACCGCTTTGAGAATTCGCCGCAGCTCTCGATCCCGGAAGTTGATGATCGCTGTTTTGATGTGGCGTTCGTGGATTCCCCCGTGGGGATGCCGCGTCGACGGATTCGTCTTCCCGGGCAGGTGCAACTATCCCGGTTCAATACGCTCAGTTATGCCTTGGAGCGGGCACCGTTCGCAGTCCTCCACGATGCCCGCCGCACCGCCGAGCGCAGGACGCTGGCCCGGTTGAGTTCGCTGGGATTCTGTGTGGAGTTTCACGGAACCAGAAGAGGGCTGGCTGTCGTCCGCAAGGGGAATTCATGATCTCAATCGTCTGCTTCTACTGGGGCACCCGGTTCGCGCCGGAATATGTGAACCGGCTCATGTCCGGGGTGCGCCGCAATCTGCCGCTGGAACACCAGTTCTTCTGCATCACCAACCAGCCGGAAGGACTCGATCCGGAAGTCAACGTGCTACCCCTTTGGAACTGGGGATCCGGGACACGCCGCTGCTTCCGCAGGCTGAAACTCCTTTCGGAGGCCATGCGGCCGTTACTGGGGGACCGCATTCTGCTGCTGGATCTGGATACAGTGATTCTGGACGACCTCAGTTCCTTATTGGACGTCCGCGATCCGGTCGTCGTCTATCGGTGCCGTTCGACCGCACGCCGGGGATATGCCCTGAATCCCTCATTTCTTCTGTTTGACACCGGGGCGCTGGAGCATATCTCGCAGATCGCCCGCAAGCAGGGAACCCGCAACCTGAAGCTCGCCCACGCCGCCGGCTGGTCCGGATCCGATCAGGCCTTGATCTCCTACCTGTGCGACGACAAGGTCCGCACCTACGGTGCTGACGATGGAATCCTATCGATGCGCGACGACATTTTGAGGGACGGCCGCTCTGTGGACGGGGCCCGGCTGGTCTCGTTCTACGGCGGACGAAAAGGCATCAAGCAAGGCCGGTCGTTTTTGCCCCACATCCCCAGAATGCAGCAGCAGTTCCCCTGGATCGAAAAGCACTGGCGGTAATACGCATGTGGCCGGAGATCAAAGCGGATCTCCCGGCAGATCGTCATGTCCCGATGTCTCGATCCAGTGCCTCAACGGAGTTCGCGGCCAGTTCCCGGTCGCATTCGGGAAACTTCCAGCGAACGCCGGCAGCATGCTCCAGCT
>CALLWY010000291.1 GCA_938015865.1 uncultured Planctomicrobium sp. | reverse complement strand
ACATGCTCCGCTTCCACAAGTTCACCGCAGGACGCTACTGGGTTGATGACTACGGAAGCTCGGACAACCCGGAAGAGTTTGCCGCTCTGCTGAAGTATTCTCCCTATCACAACATCAAGCCGGGAACCTGTTATCCCGCGACGATGGTCCTGACGGCCGATACGGATGACCGCGTGGTGCCGGGGCACAGCTTCAAGTTTGCAGCGGCACTGCAGGCGGCCCAGTCCTGCGACAACCCGATCCTGATCCGGATTGAATCCCGGGCGGGGCATGGAGCGGGAACCCCAACGTCCAAGTTGATCGAGAACGCTGCTGATCAGTGGGCGTTTCTGGTGAAGACTCTCGACATGAACGTCGAGTTCCCGGGCAACTCCGGGGATGCCGGAAAGTAACCGGTCCGGTACACCGTTCACATCTGGAAAAGAGAAAAACAAATCCCCCGGCCGAATCATTTCCGTTCGACCGGGGGAATTTCATTCCTGTGGGGACCTGCAAGGAACGCCACGTCGCGAGCGATACCCGCAACAGTTCCCCCCGTTATTCATCCCCGCTCGCAGCGATGTGGAACAGGTCCTTGGATTCGATGACCTTTTCCTTGATCTCATTGAAGATCTCGGGATTCTCTTCCAGGAACGCCCGGGTCTTTTCCCGTCCCTGCCCGAGTCGCTGTTCTCCGTAATTGAACCATGCCCCGCTCTTCTGGATGATGTTCGCAGCGACAGCCATGTCGAGCACATCCCCTTCGAGACTGATCCCCCGGCTCCCCAGCATGTCGAACTCGGCGACCCGGAATGGAGGAGCGACCTTGTTCTTCACAATCTTGACTTTCATCCGGATGCCGATGGTCTCGTCTCCATCCTTGAGCGTGGCCATCCGCCGGACGTCGACACGGCAGGAGCTGTAGAATTTGAGGGCTCGTCCCCCCGGAGTGGTTTCCGGGCTTCCAAACATCACCCCGATTTTCTCACGAATCTGGTTGATGAAGATGACCGTCGTCTTGGCTTTGGCGATTACGCCGGTCAACTTCCGCAATGCCTGACTCATCATACGGGCCTGCAGACCGACATGCTTGTCGCCAATTTCGCCATCAAGTTCTGCCTTCGGGACCAGTGCAGCGACGGAGTCGATGACAATGATATCGACGGCGTTTGACTTGATGAGCATCTCGGCAATTTGAAGCCCCTCTTCCCCGTAACTGGGCTGGGAAACCAGCAGCTCTTCGAGGTTGACCCCCAGCTTTTTGGCCCATGCCGGGTCCAAAGCATGTTCAGCGTCAATAAACGCAGCAATTCCTCCGGACCGCTGGGCATTGGCGACCGCGTGAAGTGCGAGGGTGGTCTTTCCGCTGGATTCCGGCCCAAAAAGCTCAATGATCCTTCCCCGAGGGAACCCGTGCCCCCCCAAGGCGAGATCCAGAGACAGTGCTCCTGTGGAGATCCCGTCCACCGTTGTGCTTGGGTGGTCGGACAGACGCATGATCGAGCCTTCGCCAAAGCTCTTCTCAATCTGGCCTAAGGTATTCTGGAGGATGCCGCTCGATTCCTTACCTCCGGCAGAATCGGACTTTCTGGAAGAACGTGCTTTGGCCATCGATTAGGGTCTCCTGACTTCCTGATCTTCTGTCGTGACGAAGAAAGACTTTCGCATCCAATGCACCGTCACCAAGGCACGATCCGGGCGGATGTGTCCGGGGGCGAAGTGGTCGGAATGGCTGAATCAATAGGGTTCGATTGATTCGAGATGACGATGTACACTACTGAACATTGGAACACAGTATAGCAGCAACATGAAATGTTTCAATGTCAGATTCAGAACCTCCCAATCGCTCCAGATTGAATCACGGCAACAGAACCTCCGGAGCGAGAACTCAATCTGGGGGCTGACGGTTGAGACCCCTATCCGGGTCCGGTAGACTCCCTGATTCGATTTCGGCCTGCAGGAACGTGATTTCTTGACGAAGTTGCTGTCTCGGGTGAACTCCCATCGCGCGGGAAGTGTCCCGGGCAGAACGTTCTCTCCAGCAACTCGCCTCCCGATGTGGTGGGGGCGGTTGTGCGAAGTCTCCTTCAGTCGAGTGGTCGCGGCATCGTGCCCAGAATCCCGATGTGAACCTATGAAACATATTCTCTCTGCCCTTGTCATGAACCAGCCTGGTGTGCTGGCCCACGTTTCCGGAATGCTGGCCTCGCGGGCGTACAACATCGACAGCCTTGCCGTCGGTCCGACCGAAAATCCGAAGTTCTCCCGAATGACGTTCGTCGTTACCGGAAGCGATCGGGAACTGGATCAGGTGCGCAAGCAACTTGAGAAGATCGTCACCATTGTCAAAGTGGTCGATTACAAGGAAGAGGAATACGTCGAGCGGGACCTGATGCTAATCAAGGTGAAGACCGAGACCCCCACTGCTCGCAGTCAGGTCAAGGAACTGACAGATATCTTCCGTGGTCGCATTGTCGATGTCTCTGCCGAACACGTGATGATTGAAATTTCCGGGCAGGAACGGAAAGTCGAAGCTTTCATAGACGCTGTTCGGCCGTTCGGAATTCTGGAAATGGCACGGACCGGCCGCATTGCGCTGGCCCGAAAACTGGCGATGTCCGCTGAGGTGGAAGTGGGAGATCCGACCCATTACTCCGATCATCTGGAAACATCGCGAGACTCTAAAGCGGGATCCACACGCTGAGGATCGGCAAGGCCCGAAAGACACTGGCCTGCGGACTCTGGTGACGCATCCCGGATTGCATGAAAAGCGGCATCTCACAACTTCACCCCTGTTTTTGATTTGAAAGATCACCGATGGCTGTCACGATTTATTACGACGATGATGCAGATCTGTCTCTGTTGAAGGACAAGACCATTGCAATTCTTGGCTACGGAAGCCAGGGGCATGCTCAGGCCCAGAACCTCCGGGACAGCGGCTGCAACGTGATTATCGGGCAGCGCAAGGGAAGTCCGAACTACGATCTGGCTGTCAGCCATGGATTCAAGCCGGTTTCCGCTGCCGAAGCTGCTGAAGCGGGCGATCTGGTGAACATCCTTCTGCCAGACGAAGTGCAGGGCGACGTTTACAAGGCAGATGTTCTTCCCCATCTGAAACCCGGAAACGTGCTCCTCTGCTCACAC
>CALLWY010000290.1 GCA_938015865.1 uncultured Planctomicrobium sp. | reverse complement strand
ACGATCCAGCTCACCATGGGGGCTGTTGATTCGCTGATTGTTCCACCAATCGGGAATGCCCCCGTTGCATCGTGATAGTTATGGATTGCCAGAGCCAACTGCTTTAAATGATTCTTGCAGGTGCTTCGTCGGGCCGCTTCTCGTGCCTGTTGAACTGCTGGAAGTAGAAGAGCGATCAGGACTGCAATGATTGCAATCACGACCAGCAGCTCAATCAATGTGAATCCGTTCGACTTGAGTGGTGGCTTTTTCATGAGACGTGAAACCTTATTCGAAAAATGGGACATGAAGTGAGATCAATCAGTTCAACGAAGTGGGGGCACTTCTGGAAGACCACCGATCAGGACGATGTCGACGATCACATGTTCGTCGTCATCTGCATCTTCGAAGAACAGTCCGTCGACAGCAGCCCCTTCAGGGTACCCCAGATCAGAGAGGTCAATTCCGACTGCCAATGCATAAAATGGCATGTTCAGTTTGGAGACACGAACAACATTTTCAGGGGTCAGATCCTGAAGGGATCGAACTGGCTTGTCAAAAACAATCGACGAGACCGGTGCGACCTTGAGAGCATTGATGGAATTCAGAGGGACATCAAATCGCGTCACATGATGGGTTTTCAGGCCAGGGCCATTTTCGATTGGACTGACGTAAAAAGGATCGCCAGATGCCGGATAAGCAGCCGACTGAAGTTCAAATACGACGACATCTGGTCCAGGTCCATTGATAACGGGGTGATGGAACTTCACTGCCATCCCATAACGCCCGGTAAACTCAGTAAAGTCGTTTGCAGGGACGTACGGTTTATTTGGTCTGCTGAAATTCGTCAGCCCGGACGTTAACTCATAGTTATTCGTCAGAAGAAGAGTTAACTTTTCTGGAAGTTCACCAAGACAAGCTGAGTTTGACGTGATCGAGTAAGAAGAAAAATGGATCACGTCGACCAGTGTTAATTCCTCCGCCAGATAGGTCCACTCCCGTCCCCCTCTTTGGACTGTGACGCTTTTCAGGTCTTTTACCCCCTCCCCCGGTACTGGCTCTGTCGCTTTGTAAGCGATGACTCTGTCGGGGAACTGGCTGACAAATCGTTCCTCGCGGAATGGAATGGGCTTGGGGCTTGGAGATGTGCTGGTGAGACGAACCGCTTCTCCTTCCAGCAACATTGATTTTTGATCTGCCGCTTCGGATGGCTGTACGACAACCGCCCCTTCGGCAACCTGGACGTCCGATGTCCCCGTCTCGCTGGCGACCACATTAAAGCGGGTCCCAAGATCCACAATGCGGCTTTGTGGTGTGATGACCTCGAAGCCTGCTGCTGTCTCGGGCGCATAGACCGAGCAATTGCCCATTTTCAGTTCCATTAACGCGCTGGAACGAATCGTGAAGACAGAGGGAGATTTCAAGCTGACGGTGGCTCCGTTCTCGAACGTCAGTTCCATGAGCCCCTTCACCAGAACATACTCGTGATCGATCTTGAGCGGATCTCCAATGGCAGGGACATACTCCAGTAACAATTCCGCACTGGCAGCTTTGGTCAGGAATGCAACCGACGGTTTACGTTCATCCGGGAGGGGATCGGATCTTGAGCCTGCTGGGGAGTCGTCACGCTGGGCAGTTTGCAGGGGAGAAATTGGTGCGATCCCGTGTGTGGGCTGCCGCCAGAGAAGCATGGTACTCACGATGATCATGAGCAACGTCGCCAGACTGGCCAGCACAAGGTGCCAATGTCGTCCGCCCGCAGGTCGATTTGCGATTGGAATCGGGCCACACTGAACTGGGGGGGGAACGAGAACCTCATTGAGATCCTCTTCCAGTTCGTACATTCCGACATGAATGTCGATACTGGAGAGATACTCCCTGCGGGCCTCATTCGAGTTGCGAAGGATATGTTGCAGACGCTGATGGTCTTCCGCTGAGATTGTTTCGTTCAGCAGAGAATCGATGAGCTGTCTGAGTTCAGTAGGATCGTATGTCATCCGGGACTGTGCCTTATTCCAGTGCCAGTTTGCGACGCACGCAGAGCTGTAGCTGACGTCGAATTCGTCCCAGGTTGTTGTAAATGGTCTGCGGGGCAGACTGGGTTGATTCCGCGAACTTCTTGATTGTTCCCGGCTTTGAGTATGCCGCTTTGACCATTTCCCGGTCGCGGCGAGGTAGCTTTTTCAGGCAGTCAGAGAGGACTGAAATGGCCTCAGTGGTGGAGTCCAGGTCCTCCATTCGTGAATCTGAAATTGCCCCGAGCAGGTCTGAATCGAACCGAAGGTGATGGCGATTGGAAGTTCGAAGGAAATAGCGAACTTCGTTGAGGGCAATCCCGCACGCCCACGGGAGAAAACGTCGTTCAGGGTCAAACTCAGCGAACTTTTCCCAGAGCACAAGACTGCACCGCTGGAAGACGTCTTCGGCATCCGCGTGGTTGGGAAGAAGAGAATAGATGTACCGAAAGAGCTTTGTTCGGTCGCGAGCGAATTCCCGCAGAAATTCTTTGTAAAGGTCGTTGTAAACGTCGTTCGTCTGAGCGGGGGCCGACATGACTCTGCTTTCCGGCAGAATTGCCTGTGAACGAGCTGTGATGGACACGAACAGTCGGAGGAGTCGTCTTCCTCTGTCAAAAAAGGGAAATACAGGCTGCCGAATTGCAAATGGGCAATTGGCGATCTGCCTGAAAAGGCCTTCCAAGCTGAAAGTACACGTCGGATCTGTTCAGTCAGCTTATGGGAGGCCCCACAAAACATCGATTGATTTTGATGAGCTTTACCGATCAATAGTTGTTTAAGTCGAGTGAAATTGAATTGCAAACTATTGTTGCGATGGGAGTTAGGAAAATGAAAAAAATAGCAGATTTGATGACGTTTGTGTTCGATTGGTTCGCTTGTGACCGGTGACTTTTGACTGGATTGATTCGAGCTGTTTCAACTCCTGTCTCGATCTCGCGAGCCGGTAACGCGCGGAGGGAGAGCTCGAACATTCGAACGCAATCGATTTCGCGTTTCTGCCCAGTTGCTGCTCGAAACTCTTTTCGAAACAGTTACTTGCGCTCTCAGATCTCGTGTGTGTCAAGGACAGATTCGAGCAATTGAGTTCGCTGTTTGCCGATTGGGGTCTTGGCAGAATCAACGGATGTGGAATCTGCCACCGTAGATGGCTTGCCAGAAAGGAAGGAGCGTGTAGACTGTGCCACGCCAAAAACTTGGATGCAATTGAACTTGGGCTGCGATGTTCCCAGCTGGGGCGCAGACGGTTCAAGGCCCAAGCGGATGGTCGATGGCGCAGCAACGCGTCCCGGAGAGATGGCAGAGTGGCCGATTGTGCAGCACTGGAAATGCTGTGTGGCAGAAATGTCACCGGGGGTTCGAATCCCCCTCTCTCCGCTT
>CALLWY010000289.1 GCA_938015865.1 uncultured Planctomicrobium sp. | reverse complement strand
GAAAGTGGTTCGAGCTTATGGGCGGACCAGTGACCGTAGTCTAATGGCCTCGCTTCGAGTGCTTCAAACGGATCTCCTCCCCGGGTGATGTGCTGAAGGTGCAGCTGGGCCGCCCGATAGAGAACGGGACGCACAACATCCATCTCCCGGTTGCGAATCTGTCTGGCACCTTTGGCGATGCGTTCGAATTCGTCACGATCCTTCAGGAGTGCCACTTTCACCGCTTCTGAAAATCCACAGCGAAACTCCCGGTCCGGCAGTGTCTCCAGAAGCGTTTCGTCATTGATCACCGCCCAGGGGACGGCAAACGTCCCGATCCAGTTTTTCTTCTCGAACAGATTGACCGCATTCTTCACCCCGACCCCGGAGTCTCCCTGAGCCAGCGTCGTCGTCGGCAAACGGATCAGCCGAATCCCCCGGTGAGCAATGGCCGCTGCAAATCCAACAGCATCCAGAACAGCTCCCCCACCGATGACGACAATATAGCTTCGACGGTCCAGATCAGCTGCATTGATGCACTTCAACATCCGCTCAATAAGATGGATGTCATTCTTGACTTCTTCTCCCCCCGGACAGATCTGGATGCTCCCCGGCATGTGAATCCGGTCGCGGTGCTTCCTTGCGAAGCTGCGAATTCGAGCCGTCAAATGCGGCTGTGCGGCAGCCACATGCTCATCCACCCAGAACTGAACCCGGGGGATGGCATCTCCACTCGGCTCCAGCAGGTCCAGAAGGACGGACTCGTCCGCGCCAAAAACATCATGGGTCAGCCGCAGGCGGTGAACAAAGGGAACCGAAAAGGCGACATCGCTTGCGGAAGCATTCAGTGCGTTCATTCGTTCCAACGGGCGGGGGGCTTGAATTGGGGGATCAGCAAGGAACAAAGCCCATGACGAAACCTTGCTGACTGATGGAAAGGAGGATCGGATATCGTCGCGGAAATCAGCTTTGTTGCCTGCCCTGCTCCGGATTCACGCTGACTGATCTTCACGACCGAAGGCGAGAACGTCGTCTCATTCAAGTCAATTCAGTTTCGACGCTGGACCGTGCCGATGCAAGTCCGACGGCCAAACGACACTGCAATCCCTGCTGACTGAACCAGTTTCACCGGTCATAACGGACAGGCCGCCCGAAACCATTTCCGAAGATGACAGGAACCTTTACCCGGCGTCGGATTGCTCTGATCCCCTCCCCTTCTCGCGCCGCTCGGCCTCCTTCTGCTCCTGGTACAGTGACTCCATCTCCTGAAGCGTTGCATCTTTGATGCTCTTTCCACGGTCAGCGAGCCCCTGCTCGATATACTGGAAGCGTCTGGTAAATTTGGCATTCGAACGT
>CALLWY010000288.1 GCA_938015865.1 uncultured Planctomicrobium sp. | reverse complement strand
CGGATTCTGGTGACCATGGGTCAGTCAGGCTGCTTTCTTTCCTCGATAATAATCGTCCCTCTCGTGAGCAGTTTGATCTGTCACCAGGGCATGTGGAGTGATCCAGTCACGCTCATAAAGCTTGACGTGTTTTAGCCAGGCTCCAAATGCGCTGACCATCGAATAGGAAAAGCCTTCGACTCCCGCTCGCCACAGGCCCTGTTGAAAATATTTCTTCAGGAACATGATCGGGAAGATCGTAAAGATTTTCAGACTGATGGTCCGTTTATCAGTCTTTGGAATGTCCTGAAGTAACCTGTTCAATGCAGATTCCTGCTTCCGGACAAGAGATCCCATGTCGGAAAACCCATAGTGCAACAATGGACCTGGAAGTTTGCGGGCCTTCAAATGGCGTGGGACCTTGAACTGGTCCCACGCTGTGTGTGCGGGAATGCGGATTGCGCGGCGATCATAAAGTTTCGCTCGGTATCGGACACCTGCATGTCGGTAAACCCGACCAGAAGGGAACACTTGAGTATGTCGGATCAGATAGACTGGGCATGAAGGAGCTCCACTTCTGAACAGCTGGCGGATGTTCCTTGCCAACTCGGGTGTGACAACTTCATCGGCATCGATGTCCAGTAACCAGTCATTCCGGGCGGCATCTTCACCAACTCGCTTCTGATGGCCCCATCCCAGCCATGGTTGATCAATAATTTTTGCGCCAAACTCTTTTGCAATCGATCGGGTCTGGTCTGTTGAGCCGGAGTCGACGATCAGAATTTCATCGACGAGATCGACGATCCCTTGCAGGACATTGCGCAGGCAGCGTTCCGCATTGAGCGTTCGAATGTAAGCCGAGACGGGGATCCGCTCAGGAAGAGAAGTCGTTGACATAACTGGGACCTGCGAACCTGATCTACTTTTCTACGGGACAGGACGGCTAGTTTCGTTGTGGTGGCGCTTCGGAATGCGATGCCTGTTGAAGCGACGGATCTGCTTTTGGCTTTCCTGCAAGGCCGGTCGTATCGGCGATCTCCTGCAGGAAGGGTTCCATCAGGGCAGAAAGTAACCTGTTTGCTCCATACTCAGACAAGTGATGGTCATCGCAGTAAAAGGGGAGCTGATCATCAAAGGAAATGGAATAGCCCTTTTCGTCAAAGCAGAACGGTGTTGGATCGAGGAGGCGGACATTCGGGCCACAAAACTCCTGCAGGATGGCGTTGACGCGGGCCTGATACTGCCGATGTTCCTGTAGAGATGTACGGGGGATTTCTCGAAATCCCGGGAACAGCGTGCTTTGAGCAATGATTTTGGGAATGTCTGCTTTTTGTTGCGGAACCTGCAGGAGAATCCAGACCGTGACCCCGGCCTGCTCCAGCTCGCGTAATGTCTTTTTCATACTCCGCCGCATCACATTCCCGGACTCTTCGCGAGAGCGTTCGCTGGCTTCTGCATCGATAATTAGCGAATTCAGCGAACCGTCGGGACGCCCATCGATGTTGATGGTCCAGCGGCTTGCCATAATGACATGTTGAATTCCCTGTTCCTTAATGAAATCGACAACCTTTCGATTCCATTGAACCGAGTCGCGGTCTGATCGACGCCATGTATCAAGTGCAGGAATCGTGGCGGAACGACTCGCGATCACTCCCTGAATCTGATGTTTCTCTGCCAGTGTTCGGATCAATGACGAAACGGCCCGGGCGTGGCTGTCTCCCCACAACAGGAATCGTGGTGACTCTCCAGCGGACAGTGGGGGGCCAACAGGAATCAGCTCCTGTTCTTTCAGTTCCGCAATCCTGCTCCCGTCGATGACGGCTAATACTTTGTCGGGAAACCGAAATCGCCAGCCATCACTGACGATCACCGTTGTGCAAAATACGACCAAGGCTGCGGAAATGCCGGTGGAAAGGCCAAAGACCCGTTTCCGGTCCATCGCAGTTGTTCGGCGAAACGGTGTCTCAATGAATCTCCACGACGCCCATCCCAGGACAAAGCTGGAACCGACTGCAATCAGCCGTACTTCCAGAGGCAGCACTTCTCCGTAAACGTGTCGCAACAGAGCGAGAATTGGCCAGTGCCAGAGATACAGGGAATAGGAAATCTTTCCAATGAATACTGGAACCGGATGGGCAAGGAGCTGACCGACCCAGGTGAGTGACGACCCGTTTGCAAAGATCAGACAAGCTGCTCCGAGGCATGGAATTAACGCAGACGCACCAGGAAAGGGAGTCTCTCCGGTGTACCACAGCCCACAACTCAGAATGGCCACCAGTCCTGATCCACTGAGGAGTTCATTCGACCACTTCGACGTCAGCCGGGCGGCGGGAAAGATCGCCAAAAGTGTGCCGATCATCAATTCCCAGGCTCGCGTTGGAAGAAAATAGAACGCGATTTTGGGGTAGTTTGACGTGCACCAGACGCTCAGGATGAAGGAAACAAGCGTGATACACCAGATCCCTTGTCGCAGTCTTGATGCCGGCCAGTTTCTCCAGCTCAAAAGAATCAGAGGCAGGATCAGGTAGAACTGTTCTTCTACTGCCAATGACCACGTATGCAAGAGCGGTTTCAGATCGGCAGCACCTTGAAAATATCCCGTTGAATCGTAGAAGTAATAGTTGGCTACCAGAAGTGCTTGATAAATTGCCGAGATCGCTAGTTCGGAAAAATCCTCTGGGAGAAGGAGGAATGACCCCGCCAGCAATGTTGTCATGACCATGACTGCCAGAGCCGGGAAAATTCGTCGGACGCGCCGCTCCCAAAAGTCGATGAAGCTGAATCGATCGTTTTCAATGTCCTTCATTACCAGGCTGGTAATGAGATACCCGGAGATGACAAAGAAGACGTCAACACCGACAAATCCTCCGGGGAAACCGAAGCCTGCATGGAAGGCGAGCACCATTAAGACCGAGACAGCGCGCAGGCCGTCAATCTCCGGACGGTACGTCAGTTTTCCCATGAAATCCGGTCCTGCACGAATCCCTGTTTTGGTCAATTCGGGTGATTGAAGATGGGGTGCGGCAATATGCTGGCGTCAAAAAAGCGGTGAAATCTATAGAGATCAGGGAAATCGAACAAGATGAACCTGTACAGGGGGCAGCCGAAAGGGATGGCTCTCATCTGAAGACAGGTGTCAGGGAAAATGGGGCGAGAGCGATTTTCAAACGCCCCTACTGCGGCGTCTGGCAGATCATTGATCTTCGCCGTCACTGCCGTGCGGGACCTTGCTTGTGGCGGTCGTCAATGTGACCGTGGTGACCGTTGGAGTTGATGCACTTCACAGATGGGAGCCAGACAAGCAACTGGGCAAATGTCATTCACACCGAATGCAGGATTTCGTGTTTCATTGATCTTTAATGGAGCGATTTGCCTCATCTGTCCCATCTTGCCAGCAAGAGGACGGTGTCATTCTCTGACCAGGCGTTCATTGAGAACGCCCCGTCTCATTGTCTCCCTGCTCTCGCGTGACTCCATCTGGTTCTGTATCGCACAGCGGAAGGATTGGGCTGGTCGACTCGATGAGTGCTTTCAGCGTGACTCCACGGAAGGCAGCTTCGGTTTTGGCATATGCCTGATCGAGTTCCTGATGAAGCGGGCAAAGTTGCGTATGTGAGGTGAGCCCCAGCGGGCAGGATCGGATTCGCTCGACCGGGGAAACGGCATTGACGACATCGAGAATTGTGACGTCCCCGATCTCACGCGCGATTTCATACCCCCCGCGCGGACCGGGACGGGAGTGGACAAGTCCAGCAGCAGCAAGAGATTGCAACACCCGATGTAGGTACGACCGGGGAACGCGGGTCATCTCTGCGAGGACATCCGCCGATGCAGGCTGATCGACCCGCCCCGCCATACAGACCATCGCCCGGAGCGCATATTCAGCAGTTTTAGAGAGCATGAGTCGGTTCCAATCTTCGGAATCTCACAATGTCTGCGTCCCGGCGTTCGTTCGCAACCATCTGATTGAAGAATCTTAACCCCTGTCTCAGGGGAGTGTCGCGGTCACTTGCCGCCCAATCACAGTGTTGATTGCCGCTGGAACGTCCTCCGTTTGCGAGATGCGCTTCTGCGACGTCGTTGATTCATTCTCAGACTCAAGAGTGATCAAATCAAGGAAATGTGTACCTTGACGTGCAGAATTAAATCTGTACACTTTGGTCCAGAATTCTGATCCGCTGGCAATTCCTTTGCTGGCATTTTCGACCCACCAGATGACATGGACCGACCGATGCTCTCTCCGAAAACCATTGAAATCATCAGGCAAATCACTCCTGCCGTTGCGGCGAACGCGGAAACGATTACCCGGAGGTTCTATGAGCTGATGTTCGCAGGAAATCCTGAGGTCAAGCAGTTCTTCAATCAGGCTCATCAGCATTCGGGGGGACAGCAGCGGGCATTGGCCGGGGCAATTTGCGCCTATTTCGGCAATATCGACAATCTGGAAGCATTGGGGCCTGCGGTCAATCTGATTGCCCATAAGCATTGCTCGCTGGGAATTCAGCCGGAGCATTACCCCATCGTCGGCAAGCATCTTCTGGCGGCGATCAAGGATGTCATGGGAGAGGCAGCAACCGACGAAATCATCGCAGCCGTTGCCGAAGCGTATGGGGTTCTGGCTGATGTCTGCATTCGACGTGAAGCAGAGATTTACCGGCAGCAACGGGAAGCTGTTGGTGGGTGGAACGGATACAGGAAGTTCGTGGTTGCCCGGAAGGTTCCTGAAAGCCAGATCGTGACCTCGTTCTATTTGCGACCGGCCGATGGAGGGCCACTCCCTCCATTTGAACCTGGGCAGTACGTCACCGTTCGGGTCGCACATCCGGAGACGCCGACCTCTCCGAGAAATTACAGCATTTCAGACTGGGGGAACGGCACTCACTACCGAATCAGCGTCAAGCGCGAATACTGCCTGACTCAGGAAGGTCCAAATGGCCTGATTTCCAATTACCTGCATGATGTGATTCAGGAAGGGGATGAACTGGAATTAGGTCCACCCTGTGGCGAATTCACCCTGAATCCGAAGGCAGTCGACCATCGCCCAATCGTCTTCATTGCAGGGGGAATCGGTGTGACCCCTCTGATCACAATGGCGAAGGCGCTGTTGGCCCACGATGTGAAAGTCCCGATTCACTTCATTCAGGCGGCCCGGAACAGTGCCGTTCATGCATTGGCTGAGGAGGTCCGCAGTCTCGGACAGCACGACCATGTGGCGACCCACATTATCTATGACAGCCCGCTGGAAGAGGACCTGGCCCAGCAGCGATGCGACAGTGTAGGAATCCTCAGCAAAAACTTTCTCGAGTACCACACTCCATATACCGATGCATCCTTCTACTTCTGCGGACCGAAACCGTTCATGCAGATCGTTTATTCCAGCCTGAAGGAGCTTGGGGTCAGTGATGATCGGATTTCCTTCGAGTTCTTCGGACCTCGACAGGAAATAACAACGTCCGCAGCTGTCGCCTGATCGGCAAGTTTGCTGACTGCTGACCGGATTAACGAAAACAGGAGTCTCAAACCGTCGCGTTTGAGACTCCTGTTTTGATATAGGCTTGAATCAGCCTGTTTGAACGTCAGCCGATTCTGATCAGACTGCTTCGACGATGGTCACGCTCGCCTGACCGGGGCGAGTGAAGTTGATGTTCAAGAACTTCTTATTGGCAGACTTGGTGGAGCTTCCCAGAACCAGCGGAAGTTCAATTTCCGGATCAGGGTCCTCACAATTCAGGACCGGCAGGATGTCTCCATCCCGGGCGGAGAGCAACGAGGCTGCAATTTCCAGAAATCCGGTGGCTGCTCCAGCATTCCCGAAGTGTCCCTTCAGCGCCGTGACTGGAATCTTCCTGTCTCCGAGCACTTCACGGATCGCCTGAGCTTCGATCTGGTCCTCCTGAGGAGCAGCGATCCCGTGGGCGTTGATGTGCCCAATGTCATCAATCGTCAGATTCGCCCTGCGTAAGGCCGATGTGACCGCATTGACGACCGCCTTGCGGATGTCCGGAGTCCCATCGGGCAATGCGACACACGATGAGCTTCCACTGAGCAGGTATCCAAAGATCGTGGCGTTTCGCGCCTTCGCGTGTGATTCCTCTTCCAGAAGGAAGCATCCAGCCCCTTCTGACGGAACCTGTCCTCTCCGGCGTCGATCGAATGGCTTCGAACTCTTTTCGGGAGCAGCTTCATCATACCCAAGCGGATCGCTGAGTCGTGCATGGATTGCCCGGACCGGGTGAATGCGGGTTCCTGTTCCTCCGACAATCATGATGTCGGCGGTGTTGCGCTCAATAATGTTGAGTGCTTCCGTCAGGGCCACACCGGGGCTGGCTTCGTCGAGCGTGACGGAATTACTCGGACCACGTGAATCTGTTCCGATCGCAATATGACAGGCGGGCATGTTCGGGAGATACTTGAGCATCCACAGAGGCTCCATTTCTCCCAGACCAGTCGTTCCCCACTTGGAGATCTGAAACGTACCTGCTTCATCCTTGCAGGCCTTCGCCGGACCGGACATCGTATCCGGCGAGAAAAACATGAGGTTGGCCCCGAATTCCACGCCAATCCGCTCGCGTGTGATGCGATCGAGGTCCAGACCCGAGTCGCTGATGGCCTGAAGAGCCGCTGCCGTCCCCAGCTGGGTCTCCCGGCTCATCACCTTGATGTTTTTCCGCACGTCCTTCAGGTAGCTCTTCTTTGCGGTGTCTTCGCTGAATCCCTTGATTTCGCCGCCAATTCCACCCGGTGTGGCGGTGCATTTGTAGTACTCGAGCGGAGCGATTCCAGATCGCCCTGCGCGCAGATTCTGATAAAATTCCTCACGGCCGATTCCGATGGGAGAGAAAATTCCCAGGCCGGTAATTGCCACTTTCCGTTTGTTCGCGTCTGCGGTCATGTTTCCGTTATTCCTGTGATCAGGTCCAACGCTGCCGTCGCGGGGACAGCCGAGTGCGGCAAGGCCAGATCACCTCCGCACACGCCATTCAGCATGCAGCCTGATCAATTATCTGTACAGAATTCCCACGAGCCTCGCTCCGGAGCCTTCCGGGCAAAATGAACTCTCTCCGGACGCCTGACCAGAATCCGAAGTGGTCCAAGTTGATTTACTTTTTCGACGGCGGAACAGGACGCCCCACTGCTGTTTCGCCCCGAAAGGAAAACATTCTATTGATCACCGTCCATTTTGACGACTCGACCCCAATCCCGCCATGCGAAAGAGGTTTCCGGAAGAAGGTTCTCACGGATCGATCGGACTCAACGCGAGGAGTCCTGAATTGCCTGGGGGTGTTTCTTGTTGCAAATTTGGACTTCGCAAAGACTTGCGTTGTTTGTGGAAAGTTGGAACCTGTCGACTTCATTACATCGGAGAAAAAGAATGTTTTTCTGTGTTACCGGTTCCCTTCCCTCAATCGCGGGTCGGTTGCTTCTTGAAGACCTTCGCCAATCAGGTTGTACGAAAGAACCGTCAGGAAAATTGCAATTCCCGGAAACAGAATAAGCCACCAGTTCATATGGTTGGATTGTCCCAGTCGCAACAGTTGTCCCCAGCTGGGATTGGGGGGAGGGGCACCAAATCCGATGTAGCTGAGGGCCGTTTCAACGAGGATCGCTCCAGCAATTCCAAAGGTGATTGGGACCAGAACAGGGGCAAGTGAGTTCGGGAGCAGATACCGGAAGATGATTCGGAGATGTCCACATCCCAGTACTCGGGCTGCGGCAACGTAGTCCATTGATTTCAGTTTCAGAAACTCTCCCCGGACAAGTCGGGCGATCGTGGTCCATCCGGTCATCCCGATCACCGCCATCATGTGGAACATTGTCGGGGTCTCAATGACGGCAATCAAAGCGAGGATCAGGATCAGTGTCGGGACGCACATCACCACTTCAATGATCCGGCTGACGACCATGTCGACCCAGCCGCCGAAGTATCCCGCGATGGAGCCAAATACGATCCCGATAATGGATGCAATTCCCATCGAGACCACCCCCACCAGCAGGGCTGTGCGTGCTCCATGGACCATCTGGGCGAAGACGTCGAATCCCCGGTTGTCGGTCCCGAACCAGTTGAGCCGGGTTGGAGGGCTGCTTTGAGGGTTCCCCGGTCGGCCCGGCCATTCGTCATCGCTCACAGCCCGAGCGGGATCGTTGTAGTTGAGAGGCCAGATCGCCCAGCTCTCCGGATCGGTCTCCTTGAGGACTTTCGGATAGCGTTTGAAGAATGGGGCGCCGGAGAAGGCCGCTTCCCATTTTGGGCTGAAGTAGCCAAAGCACGGGAAGTAAATCTTGCCCTTGTATTTGCAGACAAGCGGTTTGGTCCCGACGATCGCTGGGGAAAGGACGGCAACGACAGCGAGAAACACCACGAACCCCAACGCGATCATGGGGAGCTTCCGGGCGCGGAACCGCTTCCAGGATTCCTTCCAGAATCCGGGCGATTTCTTGAGGTGAGCCAGGGGATTGGGAGTCTCGTTCATGTATGTCCAGAAACGTCGCAGAAAATGGCAGGTCCCGTCAGTGATCCAGTCGGACGCGAGGATCGACAATGGCGTACATCAGGTCGGCCAGCAGCTGTGCAACCAGCGTCAGTAAGGAAAACATCAGGGTCAACCCCATGATCGTCGGGTAGTCCCGCTCGGTGATCGAATCGAAAAACTGCCGTCCCATTCCCGGCCAGCTGAAAATCTGTTCGACAATCACCGATCCACTCAACAGTGTTGGAAGTGTAAGTCCAATGAGTGTGACCAGCGGAATCAGCGTATTGCGAAAGGCGTGTTTGCAGACGACCGTCGCATTCGATAATCCTTTCGCGCGGGCAGTCCGGATATAGTCCTGACGGAGCACCTCCTGCATGTTCGCGCGAATGAAGCGGGCGTCATAAGCCAGCCCGCCATAGGTGTAGACTGTGACCGGAAGCAGGGCATGGGTGAACAGGTCCCATGTCTTTCCCCAGAAGGACATCTGGTCGTAGTGGTCACCTGTCATCCCGAACAGGGGGAGCCAGCCAAGGTGGACTGCAAACAACAGCTGAAGAAATAGCGCCGCCACAAATGATGGGAACGAGTACATCATATAAAGAACGGTGCTGATAACACGTTCATCCGTCCGACCATTGCGGGAGCTACAATAAAGCCCCAGCGGGATGGCCATCATGTACCCCAGCAATACGGACGGAATGGACAGCAGCAGAGTCGGGCCGATTCGATTCCCGATAATTCGGGTGACCGGTTCGTTTCTGGAAAAGGACCGCCCCAAGTCTCCTCGCAGCACATTCGACAACCAGACTCCGTAGGCTTCGTACCAGGGTTTATCCAGCCCATAGATCGCCTCCAGCTGCTTCTGGCGTTCGGGAGTGATCTCTTTGGAGGGATCCTGCTCCGCATTATTCACCGTCAGTGGTGTCCCCGGCATATTCCGGATCAGGCCGTAGATCACAAATGTGATCAGCAGCAGCGTGATCGATCCGATGAGCAGGCGTCGTATGAGGTAATTCAGCATGACAAGGTGTGCTTACGCGATTTCGGTCGGGACCGGAGTTCTCTTGATCCGACTTTTTCGCAGCTGGCAATGATTGTGGTAGCTGCGAGAACAGAAGAACCCGAGTCTGGAAGCCTGAATTGCGGCTAAGGCGCCTGCGCTGCCCAAATTGAGGAGAAGCCTGGACTGTAGTTGTACGGTCCCCGAGGGCTGAACATATATCCCCGCAGGTCCTTGTTGAATGCGTAAAACGCACTGCGGAAATAGAGCCAGGTGTAGGGCTGTTCGTCCCAGAGGATCTGGTCGATCTCCTGATAAATCTTTGCCCGTTTCTCCTGATCAAATTCCTTCTCTCCCAATCGGAACAGTTCGTCGACTCGCGGGTTGGAGAAGTTCGTATAGTTCCGGTTTTCTCCGGTCGCCCACAGGTTCTTTGTTGTGGCCGGGTCTGTTCCGGTTCCCCACCCTCCGAACATCGCCTGGAATTTGCGGTCCTGTGTCAGTTGCTGCATCACGGTGAATTCCGTGGGTCTGACATTGCAGATGACTCCCAGACGGCTCAGGCTCTCCCGAAGAGAATTGCAGATATCAATCCGCTCCTGCACGCTTGGGCAGATGATCGAGAACTCGAACTTGATTCGCTTGCCGTTCACTTCCTTGTCGCGGATTCCGTCCCCATCCGTATCGACCCAGCCGGCTTCGGTCAGCAGCTGGTCTGCTTTGGCCAGATCCTGATGATATGGGGTTCGGGGTTTCGGCGGAGCGGCCCAGTTCCCTTCGGCGAACTCTCCGGTGGCCTGCTCATAAAGCCCATAGCAGAGCTTGTCGAGGATCTCGTTGTAGTTGACAGCGTAAGACATCGCCTGTCGGACCCGCAGGTCCGAGAAGTACGGTGTCTTCATGTTCCATCCAAAGTAGTAATAGACCCATTGGACTCCGCGAACTTTCGTGTTGCGTCGGTAAAACGCGTCGTCATTGGTCTGTTCGACCCACTGCCGCGGCTGAAGCTCCATCTCCTCCAGCTTCCCTTCCTGCAGAGCCAGCCGGGCGGTGGTGGAGTCATCAATCACCCGAAACCGGACATATTTGAAGTTTGGCTTCGCGCGAACCTGTTTCCCCTTATGCATGTACCAGTCCTCGCGGCGTTCCAGAAGGATCTCCTGCCCCTTGACCCGCTTGACGATCTTGTAGGGGCCTCCGACGACCGGGTTCATCTCATACTTCTGGTGGTAGTCGGTCTTCACCAGCGATTTGTCTTCGGGGATGGATTTCTCATAGATGTGCTTGGGAATGACGGGAAAGTTCAGGTTCCAGACATTGGTTGCCAATGCTTCCTTGTGGAAGACAACGAACGTGTAGTCATCATACGCCTGAACCCAGCGAATCGAATCCATTCCCGTCTTAACAGCCGGGAGCGGGATATCGGGATCCATGATGGTCTGGAAGGAAAACATGACATCGTGAGCGGTAATGGGGGTTCCATCCGACCAGACCAGATCATCACGAATGACGATCTTGTCATAGAGCCTGTTTTCGCTGGTTTGCCACTTCGCGACAGTCTCTTTCGTCGCGAACGGTTCCATATTGTGGTCGAATGACATGAACCCGACCGATGTCAACCCGGCGACCTCGAAGTCGGAGACGGAGCTCATCATCAGCGGATTGGTAGAACGGATGTCGCCCGTTAGATGCCGTTTAAATTCCGCATCCATATTCACTTCGGATTCCGAAGCAAAGGGCTGGCCCAGAGCACTGAGGATTTTCTTGTTGTCTTCTTCGGAATTGTTTTTGAGTTTCAGTGCCTCAGCGACACTAACCAGTGGAGGTTCTTTTGCTTTGAGCTTCCGGAACTCTTCCATCGCATCAACAACTGGGTTGTCGACCCAGTTTGCTGTTGCATCCAGTTCTTCAAGGGTGGGAGCGTCGTAGGGTTCCAGCCGAAGGGCCTTGTTAGGATCGTCTCCCGATTCAGTGGTCCCGGAGGTCGATGCGTGATCTGCGGAACGTGGGCATCCGGATGCCAGGCAGACACAGAGCAGTGTCATCAGACCAATGGAACCTCGGAAGCAACTCAGGCGATCCAACATATGCACTCAGTCCTGTCCTGTGGAGAATTGGCTCAATCCCTGATTCATGGCACGATCGAATCAATGGAAATGTTCCGGGCGATTCTCGCAAACAGGGCGATTCAGGGCAAGGCGGACAGACGAAGCATCGGGGCTGAAATCCAGACCCATTGTCGCGTTTCAACCCCTGTAGAAGCGTAGGTTTGCTTTAAAAGGTCCTGTAATCTCACGATCCCTCGGTGGAACGTGGCGATCAAATCAACACGGACCGGTCTCATCAGGCAACATCGAAGATGTTAATACATCGTCGACGACGCGAATGGATGGAGTGGTGCTGCAGTGAATGGGGTACGGACGGCGTCCGAATCAGTCGAAGTCGCTCATTGCCTCTTCGGTCAAGCCCGGTCTTCCGGATCGGGCATCGAATGGCAGGTACTTGACTTCGACCATAAAGAGTCCGCAGGCGGGGGCCGTTCCTCCGGCAATCGAACGGTCCTGTGCCTTCAGGACCCGTTCCACATCCTTTTTCGTCCAGGTCCCCCTCCCCACGTAGGTGAGGGTTCCGGTAATGGTCCGAACCATATTGTAAAGGAAGCCATCCGCCTCGATCTCCAGACAGATCAGTTCCCCAGCCTGATCGGGAGGGGTTGTGTCCTGTGCGTTCAGGCTGCGAGGGGTAAATAACTCCCCCTTGTGTCGTCGCTGGATCGTCAGATCCATGACCGTCCGGACACTCGTGGCCTTGTTGGGCCAGTGAGATTCGAAGCTGCGGAAATCATGGGTCCCGATGAGGCACTGTGCCGCCTCCTGCATCGCATCCACGTTCAGGTCCTGCGAAATTCTCCATGAATACCGCCTGAGAAACGGGTCACTCACAATGCTGTTGTGAATGACGTAACGGTAACGCTTGGAAGCCGCCCAGAAGGTGGCGTGAAAATCTTCAGGAACCTCATCAGATTCCAGAATGACGATGTCCTCTGGCAGATGTGCCTGAAGCGCAGGACGCCATTTTTCAGGAGGAATCGGGGCAGCTGTCTTGAAGTTGGCGACCTGTCCCAGTGCATGGACACCGGAATCGGTCCGCCCCGCGCACAGCAGGCGATGTGATTCACCGCAGGCCTTGCGAATCGCCTCCTCCACGCATCCCTGAACGGTCACCCGATTGGGCTGGACCTGCCATCCGCTGTAGCGGGTTCCGTCGTAAGCAATTTTCAGGCGGATATTTCGGAAAGCAGACATCTCACAAACGGGTCACTGCTTGGCATGCGGTCATCAACGTGACTGACAGCATAGACGAGGGAATCGCCCTGTGTCACTTCCGGGAACCAGAGAAGTTGTTCCGGCAGATTCAGGCTTCATTCGAACACTTTGGAATGCAGAGGGGCTGGTCTGGGATAGGCAAACTCCGAATAATCTGGTACTCGTTCCTCGTTTTCAAGGAGCGCTCCGGATTCGAAAACCTGTCGTCAGAATCGGAAACCTGCCTGCAGGGCAGGGCCGACGACATTCTTGACGCGATTTCGAGAGAGTTGTTCGGTTTCCCTGTCTCGCTGGCGAATTTCCGTCCTTCTGACGGAATTGGCACTACCCGTTTTGACATCGTGCCATCGCAGGATGCGGTCGGCTGAGTACAGGGAGACAATCGCATGAATCGAGTCATCTCCGGACAGGACCAGCTCAAAAATCATTTCGCTGCCTTGACTGAACACACCTTTCAGGTGGAGTTGGGAGTCGCTGACCCTCCGCTCATCGACTATCTCTCCGACCTCCTTACCCGCTTCGTGAGGATGGACAGCATTTTCCGATTGCGGGACATTGTTGGCCGACGACTGGAAGAAGTGGCCGACATGTTGATGGAAGCGGAGCAGTGCGAAGACCGGCCCCGCAGTGAGTTCCATCGGCATATCGGGGACTTCACCCTGTTCTGGACAGGAGTCTATCCGGAATTCCTGAAGAAGCTGCGCAGCTACGACCGGAAAGACGCTGTGATCGATTATCAGGAACAGGGGAAACGTTCCTACGAGATCGCCAGCAAGTTGTCACAGAAAGGGCCGACCCCCGAACGGGCTGCTGTTCTGGAACGATTGAGCTACGAATTTGAACTCTGCTCGGATGGCCTGCGTCGCGTTCGCACGGAATGGGAGCGGCTCCCCGCCCAGCAGGGACGCTGCATCGAATAACCCGGGGACAATCAGCTGAACAATCCGATCGCCTGTGTTGACTAGTCCTCTAACTGCGGAGCGTTCCCCTCAAGATCTTATGAACCCTTACCTGCGGTAAGTCATCGAACCGTTTGCAACGGAACGATTTTCCTCTCGCAGTCAGGGAGGCTGGCGAGAAAGATTCGGCCATAGGGCTTTGTTCGCAGTCGCGGGTCGAGGATCACGACCTGGCCGGAGTCGTTGGCGGACCGGATCAGGCGTCCAAATCCTTGGCGCAGTTTGATGGCTGCTTCCGGGATCTGGTACTGGGTGAAGGGATTCCCCCCGTTCTCTTTAATTCGTTCGACACGAGCTTCCAGCAGCGGATGATCCGGGACGCTGAAGGGGAGTTTGGTGATGATGACGTTTCTCAATGCATTTCCGGGGACATCGACCCCTTGCCAGAACGATTCCGTTCCAAAGAGGACGGCACGCCCATCTTTTCTGAACCGTTCCAGTAACATGCTGCGTTGCTCACCGGCTCCCTGACAGAGGAGCAACTGATTTCGTGAAGAGAACCACGGCCCGAGTTGCTTCGCACAGTTCTGAAGCATCTTGTAGCTGGTGAAGAGAACGAACGTCCCTCCATCCACGTCATCGACGTGCTGTCGAATCCGTTCGACCACTGCCTGTTCATATTCTCGTGGAGACTCCCCCGGATCAGGCATCTGGTCGGGAAGAACGAGGGTTGCCTGCTTCTGGTAGTCGAACGGCGAACCGAGTTGCAGGTTGTGGGCTTTTGTCAGACCGATTCGGCTTCGGTAGAAACTGAAGTCCTGCCCTCCAACCGCCAGTGTGGCACTGGTCAGGATGACGCTCGGAACTTGATTAAACAGCTCATCTCGTAATGTGGCTCCGACATCAATGGGAGACGAGATTAGTTTAATGTTCTGACGCCGCTGCCCCTGCACTTCAATCCAGTAGACGGAATCGTCATGACGCTGCTGCAGCCATGTTTTCAGTGCGATGCCCAATGCATCCAGCCGGTCAGCGGCCGATTGAAAATCGAGTTGTTGTGCTTCGTCCTGGGTTTCCGCAGCATGGGTCCGAAGTGTCAGCGCGAGATCGTGTATCTCGTTGCTGACGTTGTTTTCGATGTCAACTGGCCTGCGGACACGGCCATTCTGCGCCGCATGTTTCTCTCGCCACTGATCAATTTTGTCGAACAGATCATCCACAAGATACCGCAGGCGGGAGACAAGTTTTTGAGCCTCCACCAGATTGTGCTGGATGAGAAGCCCTTTCTGAGTCCGGTCGTTGTAGAGCTTGTTGAACTGGTATGTGAATTGTCCGCTCGAAACCGAAAGTCCGAGATGGGAGGCTGCAACATCTTCGAGTGTATGGGCTTCATCGAAGACGGCCACCTGGTAGTCTGGAAGAACGCTCGCTCCATCGCGTCGCAGTGCCAGATCAGCAAAGAACATCGCATGATTCACGATGAGAATGTCTGCGTTCCAGACTCGTCGACGTGCCCGGTAATAGAAGCAGTCCTTGTGCGAAGGGCATTTCTTCCCGAGACAGTTTCCGTGCTCGCTGCGAACCTCTTCCCAGACCTGCGGGAGAGGATCAAAGTTCAAGTCGCTCAGACTTCCGTCGTAGGTGGCCTCGGCCCACTCGTGGATCGCCTGTAGCTGCTTTTCTTCCTCTGTCTCAAACAGCGTTCGGCCTTTGTCCCGCGCCTGTGCCAATCGTCGCAGGCTGAGATAGTTGCCACGTCCCTTCACCAACACTGCGGAAAACTCAACAGGCAGGACCGAATTCAGAAAGGGAATGTCCCGGGAGATCAGCTGTTCCTGCAGGCTGATCGTGTGGGTGCTGACGACAATGCGCATCTTCTCGCTTCGCGGGTTTTCGCTCTGCTCTGCGGCAGCCAGGATTCCCGGAACGAGGTAACCGAAGCTTTTCCCCACTCCGGTTCCTGCTTCGACAACCAGATGGGAGCGGGACTGAATGGCCTCAGCGACGGCAGCGGCCATCTCGATCTGTTGCGGGCGAGATTCGTATTGCGACAGGCGGCGGGAAATAATCCCATCCGGTGCAAAGACATCATTGGTCGAGGGAATCATACCGGTGCCCTGTGCACCCCGATGATGCAGGTGTCATCGCGGGATGCCATCGATCCCATGAACTCTTCGACGTCTTCAACGATACTTTCGACGGTCTCGCTGATGCTTCCCTGAGACTGTTCGAGTAAACTGATCAGCCGATCGGCTCCGTAAATGACTCGCTCCGAGTTCATTGCTTCGCTCACACCATCAGTATAGGCAATGATGGTATCCCCTGGATCGATCGGAACGACGGTCGATTCATAGGTCAATTCGGGCATGATCCCCAGCGGCAGGCTGGAGTTTTCGCGTGCCAGCGGAATGACTTCCCCGCGAAGATTTCGCTTCAGAGGGGGGAGGTGCCCGGCATTGACGATGGTCATCGTGTGCGCTGCCGGATCGATGAGCATGATGAGGAAGGTGATAAATCGGTGGCCAAGCCCACTGGACGAGATTTCCTCGTTCAGCCCGGAAACAGCATCTTCAATCGACGTTTTGGTCAGTAGCTGGAACCGCATTGACGAGTACAAGCGGGCCATCAGCAGGGCCGCTGGCATTCCCTTCCCAGCGACGTCGCCGATAGCCATCGCGACCCGACCATCAGCGAGCGTGAGATAATCGAAGTAATCTCCCCCAACGCTCAAGGCAGCTTCGTAGTAGTCGTGGAAGGTATATCCCGAAATGTTGGGGCGGGACTTCGGAAGAAACCCAAGTTGCACCTGCGTGGCGAATTCCAGATCCCGTTCCAGCTCGCGACGCTGGACGTGCTCCTCATGCAGGCGCGCATTTTCAATGGCCATGCTTGCCTGGACCGCGAGGCTGGAGAGCAGGTCGAGATCCTCTTCCGAGAAGGCACGGGCGTTGTCTCGCGTCACAATCTGAATGACTCCGAGCCCTTCGTCATCCTGATTGAGCAACGGGACACACATCATTGACGTGATCCGCATTTTCGAGAGCGCTGTGCTCTTCTTGAATCGGGAATCATCGGAGACATTCCGGCTCAGGATCGATTCCCGCGTCTGAAGGGCATGTCGCACGACCGTCATGCTGACAGCAACAGTATCTGCCTCAGCATCACCGCGTGTCCGGCTCGCTTTGACGCGAAGCCGATTGGTCTCGGGATCCTTGAGCAGCACGAATCCCTGTTCTGCTTGCGGGAAAATTCCGAACAGGGTTTCCAACATCTTGGGGAGAACGGTCTCCACTTGAAGCTCGCGCCCCAGTGCGCGGGTGATTTCCAGAATTGCCTTCAGTTTAATGCTCGGGTCGACAGTCGATTTGTGACTTCCGTCCCCGGGAGGAAGGCGCCGAATGGAGGTTGAACTCTCGAATGCAGGCGCTTCTTCTGCGGGAAGTCCGAGAATCTGGCTCTGATCCAGCAGGCCGGACTTCATACTGTCGATCGCATCCATGTCGGCGCTGGAGGGGGAAACTCGCGGCGCCGCTGGCTGGGTGATCGAGGGGTACTGGATAAACTGAAGAACGACATCACACAGCCGAATTTCATCGCCATCGTTCAGTTCTGTTCGTCCGACGATTTTCTTTTCGTTGACGTATGTTCCGTTTCGGCTGCGCAGATCTTCGATGTAGAACGTTCCGTGGCTTTCCAGCACCTGAGCGTGCTGACGGGACACGACATTGCTGTTGAGCACCACCTGACAGGTAGGGTGACGTCCCAGGATAGTCCGTTCCGCTGAGACGGGAAACTGGGCTCCTTCCGAGCTGCCGCTGACGACTTGCAGAAGCGCCAAGTGAAATCCTTTCCTCACCGCAGACAAATGTCCTTCAGCAAACACAATTCGGATCAGGCAGAAAGCATCAGACCCGCTTTCTCCCTACATGCAGCCCCGTCCCCACCGCACTGGACGCTTTGCAATTGAAGTGACCTTGGGCTGAGTTTATCGAAGCCAGTTGGACAGGGCAATTCCTGATGAGCTTCCTTTGACTGTTCGGGCCGAGTTTGTCGGGTCTCGTCCCGATGCTATGATCGTTCCGGTGACGAGTTGTGGAACATGTTGGCTTTGTCGTTGCTCCTTGTCGAGATAAAAACTCACTTAATCGTCAGTGTTGTTGGTGGGGCATCCGTTCCATTTCGTTCCCCATCGTTTTTAACGATTGTTTCCAAACCGAAAGTCAGTGAAAGCTCTGTTTCCCATGGATACGTTTCAATATCGCGATGGCCAGTTGTTTTGTGAAGATGTTGCCATCAGCGATCTGGTGCAGCAGTTTGGCACCCCCCTCTGGGTCTATTCGCGAGCGAAGCTCGTTCATGAATTCAAGGCGATTCGAAATGCATTTGCAGAAGTCGATCCCGTCATCTGTTACTCCGTTAAGGCGAATTCGAATCTTTCGCTCCTGAAGCTTTTGAATGAAGAGGGGAGCAGCTTCGATGTTGTGAGTGGAGGAGAGCTGTTCCGGGTTCGGGAAGCCGGGGCCGACCCGACACGCGTGGTGTTTGCTGGTGTGGGCAAGACCGACAGCGAGATCAGGGAAGCTCTTGAAAGCAAGATCCTGATGTTCAACGTCGAGAGTGAAGCCGAGCTGGATGCCATCGCTCGCGTCGCGGCGGAAATGAATGTGGTGGCTCCCATTGCCCTGCGTCTCAATCCCGACATTGACGGGAAAACCCATGCCAAGACGACCACCGGAAAGAAGGGGAACAAGTTCGGCATGGATATCGAGCGGCACAATCAACTCGCCGCCAAGGTTCTGAAGAATCCCCATCTGGAGCTGCGGGGAATTCACCTGCACATCGGATCGCCGATCAATACCACCGACCCTTATCGGCAGGCGGCCGAAAAGGCTCTGGATGTGGTTCTGGAACTCCGTAGGCAGGGGCACCAGACCAACTGGATCAATCTTGGAGGAGGGTTCGGGCTGAACTATCGCGGTAATGAAGCCGCTACCGCGCAGCAGTATGCGGAAGTCATCGTTCCCTACGTCAAGAAAGCGGAATGCCGTCTGGCTCTCGAACCCGGGCGATCCATTGTGGGGAATGCAGGAGTCCTGATCAGCCGGGTCATCTACACCAAGCGGGAAGGGGGGAAGTTGTTCGTCATTCAGG
>CALLWY010000287.1 GCA_938015865.1 uncultured Planctomicrobium sp. | reverse complement strand
AGCTGCCTGATCAGCAGATCCATGAGAGCCAAAACAGGCTCCCCGTTCTCCACACGAAGACTGCCGTCAAGGGAAATTGCCATTGGCCCATTCACTGTTGCAAAAGGAGCAATGAGCCAATGGCAATCCGATTTTCTCCAGGCTTCCCGGAGAGTCGACTTCCCATCGACGTTGGGGCTGATCGTATAGAAGTCCCTCTCACCGCTGGAGGCTGGGAACCCCAACCGCCCCCGAAGACGAAATCACCCTGCTCCGTTGCCCCGGTGTGGAGCCGGTGCGATGGAAGACAAATCTCAGGCCGCAGCTCTGGCATTCCAGCTCGGCTCCGATCCGTTCTGCCTGAAGCAAAATCGCATCAATCTGCCGGTTTCCACACAATCCCAGAGCCAAAACAATGGATTGCTGGCAGTGGGGACAGACTAAAGGCAAATCGCGCCGCTCGTGGGAATGTCCTTCAGGGCGATGAGCTTCGTGATGAGAATGGGGCCGGATTTCGCTGATCATGAATCACTCACTCCTGCGTCAAAAGCTCAAAAGCTCAACAGCGTCGTTGAAAACAACGGATCTGTTATCGCAAGTAGAGTGACAGCTAGATGGCACACCTGTCAGAACTGGGACACAAAAAAACCTCACCTGACGATCGAATTTTCCGTCCAGGAGCAGGTCATTTGTTCAGGAATCAGGCAGCCATCAGCTAACGGGCAGCCTGAAATGCCTTGACCATTTCCCGCACTGATTGCCATCGGTCATCCGGGTTTGTCTTCAGCCCCTTCATGATGGTCTGTGCAATTCGCGGCTCAAGATTCGGAACCAGTTTCCCGATCTCCTTTGGAGGAGTATTCATGTGCTGGAGGACTGCCTCCAGCGTATCGGCAGCGGGCCAGGGATGCTGCCGGGTATACATCTCAAAGCAGGTCATTGCGTAGGAATAGATATCGATCCGGGGGTCCGTCGGCTGACGCTTGATCAGCTCGGGTGCCATGTAGGCTGCCGTCCCGGTGCGGTTTCCCGGCTTGCGAAACTCGGGGGTGTTCGGGACGACCAGACCAAAATCCATCACTTTGATCACGTCATCATGAGTGACCATGATGTTGCGAGGGCAGAAATCGCGATGAATCCAGTTCTGTGAATGAAGGTAATCGAGAGCCTCACCAATCTGAATGCAGTAGGAGAGACAGTTTGATTTCATCCGCTCGTTCTGCATCTTGATCAGATCGGACAGCATCAGCCCTTCGATGAATTCCATCACCAGGAACTGCTCATCGTTCGTGGTAATCCCGTGATCGTACGTCCGAACGATATTCGGATGTTGCAGCGTGACGGAGACCTCTCCTTCTCTGGGACGATTGAGTCCGACGAACCGCTGTTCCAGTCGAAGCGTTTTTTCCTTGTCCAGCACCTTCAGGGCGACCACTTTGCCGATCTTGGTGTCGGTCGCCCGCCAGACTTTCGACATGGTCCCCTTCCCGATGGGGCGTTCGAGTCGGAATCGCTTCTCAATGTTGACTTTCTCAACGCGTTCTGACCGGGAAAAGAGTCGCTTGAGAAAGCTCATAAGTCCCCCTCATGAGTGTCGTTGAGAGTCTGTTTCAGCAGGATTCTTCCCCGTTCAGATCATCCTGCATTGGTTATCTTTTCGACGGGCACGAGACGAACAGTTCAGCTGGCATCAGCTGCCAATCTCGCCTGATCGCATTCTCTCCTGAAGCGTCATCACTGAGGACAACCGACTCATGACGATTCAGGAATCAATGCCCACGGCCCCGCTCGCAGTAATCGATAATCCGGGAGATTTCGCCACGCAACTTGTCGCGGCTGACAATGCGATCGACGAAGCCGTGCTCCAGCAGGAACTCGCTGGTCTGGAAGTTCGGCGGAAGAGGCTGCTTGATCGTCTGACTGACGACCCGAGGACCCGCGAATCCAATCAGGGCTTTCGGCTCAGCGATAATGATATCCCCCAGGCTGGCAAAGCTGGCAGCAACTCCCCCCATTGTGGGATTGGTCAAAATGGAGAGATACAGACCTCCTGCCTCATGGTAGCGTCCCAAGGCTGCGGAGACTTTCCCCATCTGCATCAGGGAGTAGATCCCTTCATGCATCCGTGCTCCCCCCCCCGACCCGCTGACAATTACCAGCGGCAGAAGGGTTCGAGTCGCCTCTTCAATCAGCCGAGTCAGCTTTTCGCCAACCACAGATCCCATGCTGCCCATGATGAACGCGGAATCGGTCAGTCCCAGAAGAAGTGGCCGTCCTCGAAGATAACCACGCCCGACGACACAGGCTTCCCGCAGATTGGTCTTCTTCTGTTCTTCTTCCAGACGCACCTTATAAGGCTTCTTGTCAGAGAACCCCAATGGGTCCACCGGGTTCAGATCCGCGAACCACTCCTCGAAGCTTTCTTCATCCAGCAGCTGTTTGATTCGGGTATACGCGGGAACATAAAAGTGATGACCGCACTCCGGACACATCCGGTAATTTTTTTCCAGATGCTTCCTGAAGATTGTGGCTGAGCAGGAATCACAGCGCAACCAGAGACCTTCCGGAACCCCACGCTTCTTTCGGGGACCAGTCTGCTCCTGCGGCACATCCGGAATCGGATTCACAAGGCGAGGTTGAATGGCGTCAGAACCGGTACTCATAGATCGTTTTCATGTTTTCTCTGCAGGGATCAGACGGCCTCGATTCGCGGGCACCTTCTGATTCCTGACGGAACACGGGCGACCCGTTCCGAAGACGTTCTGACGGTCGACCGCCGACAGACAGGTATCGGGAATCCCCGCCGCCTTGTCGAGCTGACTGGGACGTCCTTCGATAACCGTTTCGATGACTGTCCAGACGTCATGAGAAATCGACCTGAATTCTATTGATCAGCTGTCGAACGTAATTCGGGATGTCACCTGGTTCAGGTTGTTTTTGGAAATGCGGTTTCGAATCCTCAGCACCTGAATTGCGCTACTGTGGCCCTGAAAGCCTACTGGAATCGAACAATACGGCACAACGACTCTCTCCTTCCGGCCTCGTGAAGGGATTGTCATCATCGAAAGATTTGCCAAATTTGTCGAGCCCACTTGCACTTTCAGCAGGTTTGAGAGACAGGGAAATCCAAGCCCGCACATCAATTCGGACGATCAAGAATGGAATTCGCTGCACAGATCCGTTGTGCAGCGATCCTCACGAATGCAACTCAAGACGCATTCCCTGCAGGGACACGGACTTCCACTCTTCGGCAGGTCCCTGGAGCCCCCAAAACGACAGGAGAATGTAACGGGGCTCCTCCAGAGAGGAGCCGGTCGACCAATCCCGCCACCGGGTCAGAAACGACGACGGCAAAAGAGCCGCCGCGTCGCAGCGGTTTACGAAGGGCCTGTTCGACTCTGCGCACAAGCTCTTCAGGAGGCTCTCCACAGGGAGGACAAACCGATTCGGGGAGTTCTTCCCATTGACGAAAGACTCGTGGCTGCTTTTGCCGAACTTCGCTTCGCGAAAGCCCTTGCCACAGCCCCAGATCGGAGTTGGCGAGTCCATCCAGGACCCGGACAGGAACATTGAGCAGTTTTCCCAACTGATGGGCCGCCGACAGAGAAGGCTCTGAAGGCGAGGTGTAAATGAAATCGAGATCTTCTTCTCGCAGCGATTCCGCCACGTTGTTCACCTGAGCGACGCCGCAGGCATTCATGGGCAAATCCAACGCCCCCTGAATGCGGTCCTGCGAATCAAAATCCGTCTCGCCCGGTCGAACCACAAAGTGTGACATAGAACATCCATTGGTCAGGCCGGAGGGGTCCGAGCAGCGGCTGCCAGAGACTCCATTTCAGAAATGGCGGTCTGATAGCAGGGCTGATCAAAGATCGAACTCCCGGCAACAAAAACATCCGCACTTGCTGCAGCGACCTGCGAAATGGTTGCTGGACCAATTCCGCCATCGACAGAAATCAGCACGTCGGCGCCAAACAGCTCCCGGACCTCTTTGATCTTGTCCGTGGAGCTGGGAATAAACTTCTGACCTCCGAAGCCGGGATGAACACTCATCACCAGCACGAGGTCGCATTCACCACGACACCCGGCAATCGCACTCACGGGTGTCTCGGGGTTAATCGCAATCCCGGCCAGCTTGCCTGCAGAGCGAATCCGCTTGAGTAATGGAACGGGATCGATGGTGGCTTCGATGTGAACGGTAATCCAGTCACATCCTGCCTTGATGTAATCATCAACCCATTTCTCGGGGGCATCAATCATCAGGTGGGCATCGAACAGGAGCGATGTACGTTCTCGAAGCCGCTCGATCACCAAAGCCCCGTAAGACAAGTTCGGAACGAAGTGACCATCCATCACGTCGAGATGCAGGATTCGTGCTCCTGCTTTTTCGAGTCGAGAGATCTCCTGTTCGAGATTGCCGAAATCGCACTTCAACATCGATGGTGCGATGAGCGGGATGTTCGGGATAGATGCGGCCAAGAGTGCGGTGCCCTTACTTGCCTGATTTGTTTTGTCAGAAATCAACAGGTCCCCACTCTCGAAAGGGGCCTGTTTGCTTGCGATTACGGAATCCATTTCGATCCCGGAACCACATCTGAAATACTATACAGAAATTCAACAGTGGGGAGATGCAATTCTCAAGCCTGCTGGCAGCCAAAACCAGCGACGGAATGCAACTGTCGCTGTCCATTGCCATTCGGTCAAATTGTGAACGAGCCGCCTGCTGCGCTTCTTGCAGCAGACGGCTCTCTGTTCACACAACTTGACCGACAGTCTTACAGCTTGGACAGCTTGGAGATCAGGTCGGCAGTCCGGTTGGAGTAACCATATTCATTGTCATACCAGCTCAGGATCTTGACCAGGTTTCCACCGATCACCTGAGTCCAGCTTCCGTCGAAGATGCTGCTGGCGGGGTTTCCGATGATGTCGGAAGAAACCACCGGGTCTTCGGTGTACTCAAGAATTCCCTTGAGCGGACCTTCAGCAGCGGCCTTCACTGCAGCGTTGATGTCGGCAGCAGTCACGTCCTTGCTCATGACAGCAACAAGATCGGTCACGCTTCCCGCAGGAACGGGAACTCGCAGCGAGAATCCGGTCAACTTGCCATTGAGAGCGGGAAGCACTTCACCGACCGCCTTGGCTGCTCCAGTCGAGGTCGGAATGATGTTCAGAGCAGCAGCACGAGCACGTCGCGGATCGCTGTGGATCTGGTCGGAGACACGCTGATCGTTGGTGTAAGCGTGAATCGTGTTCATCAGACCTTTTTCGATTCCAAAGGCTTCATGCAGCACCTTGGCAACCGGAGCCAGACAGTTGGTCGTGCAGCTGGCGTTCGAGACACACTTGTGTTCTGGCTTCAGCTGATCGTCATTGACCCCCATCACGCAGGTCAGGTCCGGCTTGTCCTTGGCTGGAGCGGACAGGACGACCTTGGAAGCTCCTGCTTCGAGGTGGCTGTCGTAACCCGGCTTGTCACCCGTTGCACGGGCGGTGAAGAATCCGGTCGACTCCAGAGCAACCTGAACTCCCAGTTCTTTCCAAGGGAGCTTGCGGGGATCTTTTTCAGCGACAACTTTGATCTTCTTCCCGTTCACAACGAGAGAATCGCCTTCAGCCTTCACTTCACCGGGGAAGCGCCCCTGCACACTGTCATACTTCAGCAGCATTGCCAGAGCTTTGGGATCGCCCAGGTCGTTGATCGCCACAATATCAAACTCATTCGCGCGGGCCATCATCGCACGAAATGAAATACGACCAATCCGTCCGAAACCGTTAATTCCAACTGTGACTGCCACGAGGTTTTCTCCAGACTGTTTTCAGCCTCAATAATGTAGTGATGCTGTAATGTAGTGATGCTGTCCATGCTGCTGAGCAAGCGTCGCCGAGATTTCCCTGAAGCGATGGGTCCCAGGCCGTCCATAGACAGGTCAGTGCGAGCGGAGGATTGTATCTGCCCCGAGAGGCTGCCTCAAACGTGAAATCCGATTTCCCCTCAGATTACGGGATAATGATCTCACAATTGAGACAGCCATCAAAGTCTCAACGTTTTCTCCAGCCACCCTCAACAATCCAAAACCTGTTGACCAAAAACTCCAGCTAAAAAAACCCTTTCAACCGCCCACTCCGACCGGCTTCTCTCCCGCTTCCGACACCTCGCCCGCAAACACATCAACACAAGCAATTGCCTCATCTTTTTTCCTGACAACACCTTGAAACAAAGCATCAAACTGAGTCAACGTGCAGAAAGGAAGCGAAGAAATTTCGTGGCGGCGGACTGGAACTTACGGCCCCTTTTTGTCTACACTCTCCGTTTCGATTTTTCCCGGCGTTGCCGTTTTCGGGCTCTCCGACTGCAACGATCCCGGTGATCATATTTCAGTAAACCTGCGGTCTTGCTCCATTTGGAGCCCGCAATCGAGTAGTCCTCTCACCGCATGTGTTATTGACATCCTGCGGTGCCGAGAATGGTGACAGCGATGCCCAAAGCCAAAACACACAAAGGGATTGCCAAACGTTTCAAAGTGACGGGGTCTGGCAAAAAAGCCACCCACCGTGCTGCCAACCGTGGCCACATCCTCGGCAAGAAGAGTGGAAAGCGCAAGCGTCAGCTGCGTAATGGTGGTGTTGTGTGCGGAGCCAATGCCCGCATGATCGTGGAAGCAATTCGCCCAAGTCTCTAATTGCGTTCAGGTTACTGACCTGAGATGGCTGTTTCGCTGCCCGCTCAGGAAGACGAACGTTTACTGGGGCACAGGAATACATATCAGACACAGAGTCAACAGAATCAGTTGGAGGCAGGTTTCGCCCCTCTGATTCCATCAGGCAGCTTCAAACAAGCTGTTTAAAGGGGTTCGAGTCATGCGAGTTTCATACGGAAAAGCCCGTCGCAAAAAGAAGAATCGCATTTTCCGCGAAGCGAAAGGGTTCTGGGGTGGACGGAGCCGGCTGTGGCGCACAGTCGCTGAATCGGTGATCCGCGCCCGGGCGTATGCATTTCGCGACCGCCGCACCAAGAAGCGGGAATTCCGCGCCCTGTGGATCACTCGTATCAACGCAGCATGCATGCAGCACAACCTGCGTTACTCCGAGTTCATTAATGGTCTCAATCTGGCCGGGATCACTCTGAACCGCAAGTCGCTCAGCGAGCTGGCTATTCACGAGCCTGCTGTCTTCGCAGAAATCGTCGCTGCTGCCAAGGACGCTCTCGCGAAGCGATAATCCCTGATCGTGATACAGGAACATCTGCCCCGGCTGGATTCAGTCGGGGCTTTTTTTTGCTCCGCATCCAGCCCCCTTCCCTTCTCCCTCTTGAAGCTGCCGTCCGTGGGTCCATTAAACCCGGAGAGCTTCCACAACGCAGAAACTTCTCGGAGAGGAGTCGCTTTGTTACGCTGGTTGTTTCAACAACAGTTGTTCTGAAGCGAAAGTCGATCGCGATGTTAGAAATTCCCGTGATCCGATGGGGTCAACCGTACTCGTCCATGGAGAAAGCTCCGGTCGTCCACTTTGAATCGGGTGAGGAGCTCGCCCGGATGGATCAGGCCAATGGCGGTCTGATCAAGATGGACATGCGGAAGAAAGCCAAGGCCCGGGAGGTTCTCCGCCAGTTTTCGATTGAGGATCTCTGTCGGCGGTGCGAGGAAGCAGCCGAATACTTCATGTCGGAAACGCTTCCTCTCGGAAACGGGACGCAGTCGCCGCAGGAATTCTGTCATATTCAATCTGCGACGACGGGGCTTCCTGAGCACATGTGTGCGTTCAACATGCGGAAGAACGCATTTGTGCTGAAGCACATGCAGCAGGTTCTCGAGGCACTGACTCGTGGACTCCCGTTCGAGATTCTGACCAATGGCTACGGCGTGGAAGACCGGGGAGTCGAGGTCAGTTATCAGGCCAACGCCCCAGTTCTGGGAGCGGTCCTTCCGAACAACTCTCCTGGTGTCCATACCCTCTGGCTGCCTCTCATCCCACTCCAGTTCGGACTGGTTCTGAAACCGGGATCGCAGGAGCCGTGGACCCCTTATCGGATGTTCGCAGCCATGACCAAGGCGGGCATTCCGGCAGACGCCTGGTGCATCTATCCCGGGGGGCACGACTGCGGCAGCGCCGTGCTGGAAGCATGCGAGCGCTCCATGATCTTTGGTGGTCAGCAGACACTCGACAAGTACAAGGACAATCCCCGGGTTCAGCCGCACGGGCCCGGTTTCTCCAAGATCCTCATTGGAGATGACAAAGTCGACCAATGGGAGGATTATCTCGATCTGATGGTCGACAGCGTTTTCGCCAATTCAGGCCGGAGCTGCATCAATGCCAGTAGCATCTGGGCATCTCGCCATACGCGAGAAATTGCAGAGGCCATCGCTGAGCGACTCGGACCGATCGAACCTCGCCCCATGAGCGATCCCGAAGCAAGTCTGGCGGCCTTTACAACGAAGGGTGTGGCCGAGGCACTCAACAATCAGATTGAAGAGAAATTGAAGGAACCCGGCGTCACGGATATGACTGCCAAATACCAGCCGGAAGGACGCTGGATTGCTCACGAGCGGCACGACTTCCTGCGTCCAACGGTTGTCCACTGTACATGCCCCGAACCGTTTCTGGCGAATACGGAATACATGTTCCCGTTTGTCAGCGTCGTGGAGTGCCCGCAAAAGGACATGCTGAAAAATATCGGTCCGACTCTGGTCTGCACCGCCCTGACAGACAACGCCGCATGGAAGCGGGAACTGCTGGACGCGGTGCACATCGACCGGTTGAATCTCGGCGAAGTGAAGACAGTCCAGTTGAACTGGCTGCAGCCTCACGAAGGGAACATCATCGAGTTCATGTTCCGAAACCGCGCGGTTCAGACATCTCCTCCACCGGCCCATTAACAATCGCCTCGTTTGAGACGATCAGGAGAAGGTCAGCTCTCTTCTTCAACACAAATACTCTGTTCAAAACGACAACGCCATTCGAAGTTCTCGAATGGCGTTGACGGTTTTGGGATTTAACAAATGTCTTCAGACTCAGCGGGTTTCGTGACTGACCTGCTGAACGGTCGACTTGCCTTGCGGAGCTGCATCAGGCTTTGCGGCCACTGCGGCAGGGGCCATCCCTGCCATTGCCTTAGTGACTTCTTCAGTGATGTCGACAGTGTTTTCGTAGGAAAACAGGAGCGAATCATTCCGTGTCATGACGGTGCTGAAACCGTGCTCCTTCGCGATGCGAGCGACAATGGGGCGAGCCTGCTCGCGGAATTCCTGCACCAGCTGCTGTCGGTGGCTGGAGACTTCCTGTTCAGCCCGCTGCTTGATCTGATTCAGCTGAATCGATGCAGTCTGCTGAAGCTTCTGAAACTTCTTTGCCTGCTCTGGATCAGGAGTGTCTCCCAGCGAACTCCGGGCTTCCTGAAGCTGCTTGATTGTGCTCTGCTCGATGGCCGCCAGCTTCTGCTTTGTTTCTTCTGCCTTCGCCTGAAGGCTGTTCTGCATTTCGTTATATCGCCCGAGACGTCGGGAGACTTCATCCAGATCAACGACAGCTACTCCGCCTCCAGAGGCGGCGGGCTGCGTCAGCCGTGACACGACAAGGCACGCACAACAGGACAAAACAACCGCGGCACACACGGTAATTGCATTTCGAGCCACAACATTCTCCTTAACGTTGCTTGATCGACATCCACTGAATTGCGCGAGCGATTTGACAGTCAGTCGGCCCGGCTGTGAGTTGAGATGGGAAATCAAAAAGGGGGAGCGGACGAATCCATTTCATCCAATCTGGCTGAAAAGATACGGAATCCATGTGAAATTCGTAAAGAGTAGTTTTTCGGACGGGGGGAGTCCCCTGCGAATCCCCGCAAAGTTGGCCGTTCAAAACCCCGCACAGACGATCCCGGACCGATCTCCTCTTTCCCCTGTCCCGCTTCTCCCAGGCAAATTCCCCCACACAGGCTTTCTCAACAGCAGGCGATGGAAACTCGGAAAATCACTGCGATGAGAGGGCAGTCTCAGTCGGAGGGAAATCGGAACCAGTCAATCGTTTGATCGCCCAGCGAGCTGCTTCGGCAATGAGAGTTTCGGAAGACTGGGCAGCTCTTTGCAGTGCCGGCAGGTGCTTCTGCGAACCGGAATTTCCGAGCACAATGGCAGCGTTACGAGCCATCGCAACACGCCCCGGACGGGAAAAGGGGGTCTGTGAGAACCGCTTACGAAACTCCTCTTCCCCCATCTCCAGCAGTTCTTCAGCAAGTGGAAGTTCCTGATCACGGGGCTGGAAAGCTAGCTCGACCGTCGGGGAGGCTTTTCGGTTCCACGGACAAACCTCCTGACAGACATCACAACCAAACAGCCAGTTCCCCACCCCTTCCCGAAGGGGTTCAGGAATCGGATCACGAGACATTTCGATCGTCAAATGAGAGAGACATCGCCGGGCATCCAGAACATAGGGAGCAACAAAGGCATCAGTGGGACAAGCATCCAGACAGCGCGTACAGGTCCCGCAATGAGATGCCGCATGGACCGGATCAGCAGGCAGTTCGGCATCTGTCAGAATCCCACCTAGAAAGAAATAGCTCCCCATGTTCTTGTTGATCAGCATGGTGTTCTTGCCGAACCACCCCAACCCTGCCCGGCGGGCCAGATCCCGTTCCAGAAGAGGAGCGGTATCAACAGCGATTCGCGTTCTCGCTTCGGGAATCCATCTCCGCAGCTCGTCTCCCAACTGCCTGAGCCGGTCTCTCAAGATATCATGGTAATCGTGGAGTCCCTGCGCATACGCTGCGATCCGCCCGGCATCAGGAGAAGTCTTTCGCGATGAACTTCCCGGACCATAGTTCATGGCCGCCACGATGATCGACCGGACCCCCACCTGGACACCGCGAGGATGCTCATAGGCTGATTCCCGGCGAGGAAGATATTCCATTGATCCGTAATATCCCTGCCGGAGCCAGTCACGAAAGTAATCGAGCGTCTCCGGCCGGGCTGCTGCGGTCATCCCGATCAGCGAAAAACCCAGCTCTTTTCCCCGCTGCTTGAGCCGTGCTGCAATCGTGCCTGCCTCAACAGACATGACAGGAAACTTTCCGGGGAAACAGGGATTTGTGTTGAGTCTCAAGCACCTCACCTTGTGCCTGAGAGACGAATTCTTCGAGAGATTTCCAACACGAAGAGGGAAATTTCCCGAACTCGAGTTGACCTTGAATCAACTTTTGTTAACTTGGCATTAACAAACTTGTCGTTCAGACTCACCGAGGGCGGTGCTTAAGAACTAGGAATGCCTAAATTACCAGAAGCACATAAGAATTGATCAGACAGTACTTTATCCTGAATTCCCTAAATCATCCCCCAGCAGTCACGCATCATTGTATCAATGAAGGCCCGTCGCATGAATCTCCCCTCGCTGTCTGAATCGATTCGTCCATGAATCCGGCGCCAATTTGACCGGTTTCACGTGAAATGTGACTCTGAGTTAACAGAGTTCGAACAGACATATACGTCGTTCGTTGTATGAACCAGTTTCTTCCTCACAGCCGTTTCAACAAAGCCCCCCAGAGAGTGTTGGAACGGAATCCTCCTGTCATTTGATTCACAATTCTCCCTTGAAAGACGTCCTATCTTTGTCCCGTCCCAACAGAAAGGAATGGATTAAACATCCGACTGAGACATCACCTTCGTTGACGGCCAAAATCATCTCCCTGTTCACGCAATGATCCTTCGATCAACCCAAGAACAGTGAGAATCATCCCACTCAGACATCAGCCAGGAAGTGCCAATGCGTTCCCCCTTCTTGCTTGCTGCCATCGTTTCCTTCGGAAGCTCTCTCGTCATCACCGCGACTGCGGTGGCTGAACAACCTGCCGGACGTGTGCTGATCATTGGATCGGATGGCACCCGACCGGATGCGATCGCCAAAGCGAACACCCCCAATCTGGACAAGCTGATTCGTGAAGGGGCCTTTACCGATACAGCTGACATTCTTGGGAAACGATACGATAAGAACAACACCATCAGCGGCCCGGGATGGTCAAGTATTCTGACTGGTGTCTGGGCTGATAAACATGGTGTCCATGACAACAGCTTTCAGGGACGGAACTACGAACTATTCCCCCATTTCTTCAAACGGCTGAAGTCCGCCTACCCTGATGCGCAGACAGTCTCTCTGGTCTCATGGCCCCCAGTTCATGAGTTCATTCTAACCGATGCGGACATTGAAAAGGTCGAACCCCTTCCACGGTCCAAAGGGGAACTGATCGACCTGAAGGCCTCCGCGGACAAGGTCCAGATCAATACCCGTGACGGCGAATGGCATCATCTTCTCGCCACCCGTGACGAATCCGCAGTCCGACTGTATCTGGACGGGAAACTTGTCGGGGAGGTCTCTGCAGACCTCGACCCATTTGACCTGACCGGGGAATTTTACTTTCTGGGCCGCGACACCCGAAAAGGCAAAACCCGATTCAAAGGGGAACTGGACGACATCCGACTCTGGCAACGCGCCCTGACAGAAGGGGAGATTTCCGCAAGCTCTCAAGGAAAACCTGTCAGCAATCGCAATGGGCTGATCGCGGAGTATACATTCACTTCGTCGGCGCCCCCCTCCTCTGCTCTCAACGGCAATCTCCCCGAACTTCGAAATAGTGCTTCCCCCCAGCAAGGAACACTCAACGCTTCGATTTATCCCGCGAATCAACAAGGGAGAGACGCAACGAAAACGTTGTCTGTAACAGGAGGCGCCCTCAGTCTGCCCGCTGACGGAGCGGATGATCAGGGCTTGCGAGTGCAGATAACCCCGGAACTGCGCAGGGTGACGCAAGGGCCGTTCACCATCGAGGCCCGCTTCAGAACCACCGACACCGGTCGGAACATCCTGTTCGGCAACTATGGAAAAGATCATGGTCATCTGAACCTTGAACTTCATGAAGGGAACACCGTCCGCCTGTATCTCGATCCACAAAATCCTCGGAAATCCAACAACCTGGAACGGGAGGCACAGCGGGACAAAATCATGGCAGAGAACGCAGCAAGGATTCTGCGAGAAGAAGACCCGGCTGCCATGTTTGTTTACTTCCACCAGGGAGATGCCACTGGCCATAGCATCGGCTTCAGTCCGGACATTCCAGAGTATATCCGTGCCATGGAAAACATTGACGCATGTGTCGGAACCGTGCTGAAAGGCCTCCAGTCACGCAAGAACTACAAAGATGAGAACTGGCTTGTCATCGTCTGCACCGACCATGGGGGATATCTGAAAGGGCACGGAGGCGGGCACAACAATCCCGAGATTCGCAATGTCTTCCTGATCGTCAGCGGCCCGGCAGCCAAAGTCGGCCGCATTGAAGAGCAGGCATATCTCGTCGATGTCACAGGAACCGCTCTGACTCATCTGCTGGGGAAAATTGATCCTCGCTGGCAGATCGATGGAAAGGCTGTCGGCTTGAAGTCCCACTAATTCAATCTGATATCGATTCACTTTCCGCACTCATCCGTTGAATGAGGCACATCCTCACCGAAGCAAGTTTTTCCTGAATCCACTCTTCACATGACTACGAAATCTTTTTCTGCGAATGGCCGCACTTACCATCCCCCTGCATCACCAGTGGTGGCCGTTTGCATCGATGGAAGCGCTGATGAATACCTAGATGTTGCGATTGCTCATGGGCGAATGCCGCACGTTCAACGGATGACAGTCCGGGGGTATCGCGGAATGGCGCGCGCAGCCCTGCCGACCTTCACCAATGTCAACAACGCCGCCATCGTCACCGGACACCCCCCTTCCGTCACGGGCATCTCCGGGAACTTCTTCCTCGACCCACAGACGGGGGAAGAAGTGATGATGAACTCATCCCGGTTTCTCCGGTGTGAAACGATTCTCGCTGCCGCTGCTGAAGCAGGTCGAAACGTGGCGATGGTTACCGCCAAGGACAAGCTCCGGGAAATCCTGTCTCATGGACTCCGCGGCATCGCCTTCTCTGCGGAAAAAGCAAACCAGACCACGCTGGATGTTCATGGAATCACAGACGTCCCCGGCCTGATCGGACGCCCTGCTCCGGAGATTTACAGTGCCGATGCCAGCCTATATGTGCTCGACGCCGGAGTGGCCCTGTTGAGAGAGAAGAGGGCGGACTTCCTCTATCTCTCGCTGACCGACTACATGCAGCACAAATATGATCCCTACGCTCCGGAATCGCTCGATTTCTATGGTGCGATGGATGAACGGTTTGGAGCGATGCTTGAAATGGGAGCGGTTCTGGGTCTGACCGCCGACCACGGAATGAACGCGAAAAACAAGGCCGACGGGTCTCCTCACGTGATCTATGTCGAAAGCCTGTTGACGGAACGATTCGGGCCGGGGATCAAGGTTATCTGCCCCATCACCGACCCATATGTTCTCCACCATGGAGCACTGGGATCATTCGTCACGGTCCATCTTCCAAGGTCCTGTGATGTGAACGCTGTCGCTGCCTATCTGGCAGAACAACCGGGGATCACGGAAGTCTATGAGCGAGCCGAAGCGGCCCGGAAAATGGAACTCCCAGAGGACCGGATCGGAGATCTGTGCGTTCTGTCCGCGCGGGATGTCGTCGTCGGGCGGACTCCTAAGGACCACGACCTTTCGTTGCTGAAAACCGGGTTACGGTCGCATGGGGGGCGCTACGAGGAAATGGTCCCACTCATTCTGTCCCACCCACTTTCAGCGAGCGCCCGGTCGATCGTGCAGGGGGATGTGCGGAACTTCGATATTTTTCAACTGGTTTGCAGCGAGGAACAAGAATCATGAGTGCGCCGACACTGGATTCGCCCGCCAGGAACATCGTCTCCATGCCCACCGGCGTGGAACTTCCGGCATGGATTCACGGGGAGGCGATTCAGACGCAGCAGCGACTGGAAGTCCGACACCCTTACAACGGGAATCGGGTCGGATCGGCCAGCGTCATTTCTTACTCGCAGGCGGAACAGGCCCTGGAAGCGGCCATCGCCAGTCACCCGCCACTTAGTCATTATCAACGGTTTGAAATCCTCGACCGGGCACGCACACTACTGGCGGACCGACGCGAGGAATTTGCTCATCTGATTTGTGCCGAATCGGGACTCTGCCTGAGAGAGACGGACTATGAAGTTGGCCGGGCTCTGGACGTCCTCCGTTTTGCCAGCATTGAATGCCTGAAAGATGAGGGGACCAGCTATTCAGGTGATGTCTCCCCGCAAGGGCAAAGCCGTAAGATCTTCACCGTGCGCGAGCCGCTTCGGGTGGCGCTGGCCATTACTCCATTCAATCATCCGCTCAATCAGGTCGCCCACAAGGTCGCTCCGGCCATTGCAGCGGGAACCCCACTGCTCCTCAAACCATCCGAGCGAACTCCGCTGACCGCACTCAAGTTGACAGAATTGCTGTATGAAGCGGGTCTTCCTGGGTACATGCTCAGCACCTTTCTTGGTCCCGTTGACACGGTTCTCGAACCGCTGATTCGTGACCCGAGAATTGAACTGGTCACGTTTACCGGAAGCGTCAGCATCGGGAAGCGAATCAGTTCGATTGCTGGATACAAGAAACTTTGCCTGGAGCTGGGAGGGAATTCTCCCCTCATCGTTCTGCCTGATGCCGACATGGAACTCGCAGTGCATCTGGCAGCAGAAGGGTGCTATCGAAACTCAGGTCAGCGATGCACTGCCGTCAAACGACTGCTGATTCACCGCGAGATTCTGGACGAATTTACGTCCCGATTTGTCGAGAAGACAAAGGAATACCGGTGCGGCAATCCGTTTGATCCTCAGACACGCGTCGGCACCGTCATCACTGAGCAATCTGCGCAGTATCTGGAACAGGTCACCCGCGATGCCGTTGCTGCCGGGGCACGGGTACTGTACGGAGGTCGCCGGGAGGGAGCACTTCTGGAGCCGACGGTTATTGCTGATGTCCCCCGCAACGCGCAGATGGTCGTGGAAGAATCATTCGGTCCTCTGGCTCCGATCCTTGTCGTTGACGATATCGACGATGCCATCCAACTGGCCAACGGAACCGCCTTCGGACTCTCGACAGGAGTGGTGACCAATCATCTCCCCAGTGCCATGAAGATCGTGAAGGGGGTACGTACCGGAACCGTGAATATCAATCAGGTTCCGGGATACCGAATCGAATCCACTCCATTTGGAGGCGTCAAGGATTCTGGCCTCGGCATCAAAGAGGGGATCGTCGAAGCCATTCGTTTCATGTCCTACACAAAGACATGGTCGATCCCGTGGTGATTTTTTCAAAGCACAGGTTTTTGCCGCTTGTTGTCCCTGTCCAGCGTGAGGAAATCCATGTCCCCCAGTCAGACTGCCTCAGGACTCCGTACTGGTTCGCCAACATCGTCTCACTCGCAAACGAACCCCACTCCTGATTTGAGAACAACACTGCATACAGAGATGACAGATGACCGCTGCCGCTTTCATCTCAGTCAACTCTCTGAGCTGCTGGGAAAGCTGAAGACGAAGTCGCTCTTTCTTGTCGCCGATGCAACCGCGTTCGAACATTCCGGAGCACGTCAGTGCGTCACGCCGCAACTCGAGGGATTGCATGTGACAACCTTCACGGAGTTTGAACCGAATCCGAAATATGACGATGTCCTCGTCGGGCTGGACGCGTTTCGGAGTTCCGGGGCCGACACGATGCTTGCAATCGGCGGTGGAACGGCGATCGACGTTGCCAAACTGATCGGGACATTTGCCGTCAGCGCGGGTTCTCCACGTTCCATTATTCTGAAATCACAACCACTTTCAGGAACCCCTTGTCCTCTGATCGCGGTTCCCACCACTTCAGGAACGGGAAGTGAAGCGACTCAATTCGCTGTCGTCTATCTGGATGGAGTGAAGTATTCCGTCGATGATCCCCGACTGCTTCCAACGTACTGCATTCTTGATGGTTCATTGACCGCTCAGCTTCCGCCACAGATCACCGCTCATAGTGGACTGGATGCCTTCGCACAGGCAATTGAATCGATGTGGAGCGTCCGTTCGACAGAGAGTTCATTTCGGAACGCTTACGAAGCAGCTTCTCTGGCGCTGACACATTTGAAGGCAGCCGTCGATTCCTCCTGCCCGACCGCCCGGGAGGCGATGATTAAAGCTGCACATTTAGCAGGAAGGGCCATTAATCAGACGCGAACCACCGCACCTCATGCCATCTCCTATTCCATTACTTCCGGGTATGGTGTCCCGCACGGACAGGCCGTCGCACTCACACTCGGACCGATGCTGGAATACAACGCAGGCGTGACCGAAGCAGATGCAAACGATCCGCGAGGGTCTGCCCACACACGCGACCGGATTCAAAAGATCCTGGAGCTGCTGAATTGCGAGACTCCGGCGGAGGGGAAACGACGGATTCAGGAGTTCATCGAGTCGCTGGGGTGTCAGTCGCGTCTGTCTTCGTTTGGAATTCAGACTCCCGAACAACTCCGCGACATTGCCACACAGGTGAATGTGGACCGGCTCAACAATAACCCCCGCAAAATCAGCGAGGAACAGCTGATCAGACTGCTGGAGAGCATTGGCTGAGCAAACAGGGCATTCCGAAGCAGGCGGGCAGTCCTCAACACGACCGAGACGTGATGAGGACTGCAACTGTCCCGTTCCAGCTACTTCGTCGTCCACTCTGGAGTCGGCTGAATCTCCGCAGCGGGAGGTGTTCCGCAGTCTTTTCGACCACTCCCTTCCAGCCGCGAAATCACCCGAACAGTCATATCGGCCTCGCACGGGATTTGGCAACTGAGTCGGATCCCACTCAATCCGCGTGCTTCCAGGAGATTTTTTTCGGCAACAGTCATCTTGTCCGGCTCTCCCGCGACGAATTCGACCCGGCACGTCGTACAACGGGCCTGACCACCGCAGGCATGAAGCTGATCCTGCCCCGCTTCCTCACGCAGCGCCAGCACCAGACGCTTCCCCGCTGGGACTTCAAACGTCCCGACTCCGTCAACGGTCAGTTGTGGCATCGAACAATTCCTCTCTTTTTCCTGTCAGATTTCCTGCCAGTAGGTTTCAACTCAAAAAATTCCTGCGGGAACCGCAGAGATATCTGCCTATTAAAGCAAACCCGGAGAGTAAACGAGAGCCAGCAAGTCCTCCCTCCGGGATCAACACACTCCCTCAGCCCCCCGCGGGCCACTGAAATCGCCTTATTTCTTGACGAATGAGTCTCCCACGGCCAGCGGTCCGCCCAGGTGCGGATTGATTATCGCTGACGGGGCGTTGTCACTATGATTCCGCCATGTTCGAATTTCATCTGGATCATGTCGATACGTCGTCTTCCGCCCGACTGGGGCGGTTTGTCACTCCCCATGGTGTGGTTGAAACCCCGTGCTACATGCCTGTAGGCACGAGAGGAACCGTCAAAGCTGTCTGGCCCCATGAACTGAAAGCAATGGGGGCTCAGATGATTCTGGCGAACACCTATCATCTGGCGATTCGGCCTGGCGAGCACGTCGTCAAAGCATTGGGGGGGCTGCACCGGTTCATGAATTGGGATGGCCCGATTCTGACCGACAGCGGCGGTTTTCAGGTCTTCTCACTCGCAGAACTTCGGCAGATGGATGACGACAAGGTCGTTTTCAAGTCCCATGTCGATGGCAGCCTGCTGGAACTGACCCCTGAACGGGCGGTTCAGATTCAGGAAGACCTGGGGGCCGATGTCATCATGTGCCTCGATGAATGCCCGCCCCATGATGCCCCTCTCAAACGGCTGGAAGAGGCGGTCGATCGGACAACCCGTTGGGCGTTTCGCTGCAAGGAAGCCCATCGCCGGGAAGATCAGGCACTCTTTCCGATCGTTCAGGGGGGGACCAACCCGGAATTGCGGGCCCGTTCGATTGAGGGACTCCTTCCACTCGACGCACCGGGATACGCCATCGGGGGACTCAGCGTCGGAGAGACACCGGAGTCGATGTACGAGACACTCGACACCACCACTCCGCAGCTACCCGCCCATAAACCCCGCTATCTGATGGGGGTCGGACGGCCCATCGATCTGATTGAAGGGGTCCTTCGCGGGGTCGATATGTTCGACTGCGTCATGCCTAGCCGGAATGCCCGAAACGCCACCGCCTTCACCAGCCGTGGTCAGGTCAAAATGCGGAACCTGAAGCACCTGACCGACGACCGTCCGCTGGACCCTGAATGTAACTGCCCATGCTGTCAGCAGTTCAGTCGAGGCTACCTTCGACACTTGTTTCAGGTGAAGGAGATTCTGGGGCCGATGTTACTTTCGGTTCATAACCTGTGGTATTACCAGCAGCTCATGCGGGACTTGCGGTCCGCGATTCGTGCCAATTCGGGTCAGGCGTTTCGACGCGACCATCTTGCTCGTCAGTCAGCAGATCCCTAAACTACCCGCTTCCTCAAAAATCGCCGGAACCTGACCGGCGGTCGAGATTTTCACTTCATGGGCAAAAGCGCCACCCTGTTTGCGGAGCGTTTCCCTGCCCGGATGATGAGACGGAACCTGCGGGTCCGTCACAAGATCGGTCATCAACATGTCGACTTGGTTTTCCCTGATCGGGTTGCTCGCCAACGAGCCTGTTCCAGCTCCTCCACCAGAGCCTGGAATGGGGCCTTTCATGATTTACCTCATGGGAGGTCTCGTTATTTTTATGGTGGTTCAGATGTTGTTCGGTCGGACCGAAGCCAAAGAGCGTGCCCGACGCGAGGCAATGATCGGCAATCTGAAGAAGAATGACCAGGTTGTGACGATCGGCGGGATCATTGGTCATGTCGTCAGTGTTTCTGAAGACAAGACCGAGGTGACCATTCGGGTTGATGACAACACCCGTTTGAAGATGCAGGCCAGTGCGATCCGTGAGCCGATCGCAAACAAGGCCAAAGAAACAAAAGAGAACAAACCAGCGGAATAGCTTTCGGACACGACCGATTGGGGCAACGGCGAGTCACAACATTGAATTGTTTCGACGTGCATTGATGTTGTCTCCGGTAACCCGGCCCGATCGTCCTGTCTCCGCGAGGCAAACCCAATCAGAAAACAGACAACGTCAATCACTGGTCCATAACCATCGGCATGACGTCGAGTTGGGGGGAACAGGGATGGAGTACACAGGATGAATTTGCTGAGTATGAACCTGCTGCTCGCTGCTGGGGAAACAACCGTTTCGGCCGCGGAAGCCGCGTCAGGCGCCTCCGCTCATGCCGCCTCCAATATTTCCGGATGGCTGGTCCTGCTGATCGTGCTGGCTGTCGTGGTGGTCCCATTCGTCCTTGGGTCACTCCTTGCCAACGCCCTGCGGATGAAAGAATACGCCACTAAGCTGGGAATCATCTTCTTCACCATCGTTCTGGCGGTTACCCCATTTGTCTCCCGCGGGTTGACTCCCCCGGACTACAACCCGTGGTCTGCAATTCGCCTCGGGATCGACCTGGCAGGGGGGACAAACCTCGTCTTCGCGGTGAACAAGGAAGAAGCGGAAAAGGCGGGCAAGGTTGTCAACGCCGACGTCATGGAGAAGATGGTTAGCTCCGTGAACCGCCGCGTGAACCCGACCGGAACGGAAGAAGTGACTGTCCGCCGGGTCGGAAGTGACCGGATTGAAGTGATTGTTCCGGGTGCCGACGAGGACAAGAAGAACCAGACCAAGCGGATGATTCTGGACCTCGGGAAGCTGGAATTTGCCCTGCTGGCGAACCGGAACGAAGCAGACCACACCGCCCTGATCGCTCAGGCAGAACGGGCCGGCGATGACGTCGACGAAATCAAGCGGGGTCAGGATCTGATTGGGAAATGGCGGACCAGCGCCATTGACACATCGACCGGCGAGCCGAAGTACACTCCCGGCCCCGGAAATGTCTACCGGACGGTCAACCGAAACGGGAAGGACGTCACCCAGTATCTCGTCGTGGTTGAGCCCGATCCACAGCGCCGCATTACCGGCGAACTGCTCAAGAGCGTTCGCGAAACGGTTTCGGAAAAGGGAGGCCTCGCCGTCGGATTTACCTTCAACGACCGTGGGGGGTACCTGATGGGGCAGATGACCTCACGGTACCAGCCTCATGAAAGTGCCGGATACAAGAACCAGCTCGCCGTGTTGCTGAATGAACAGATTCATTCCGCCCCCACGATCAATGGTGTTATTACCACCAACGGACAGATCGACGGGTCCTTCACACAGGCGGAAATCGACGAACTCATCAGCGTGTTGAATGCAGGTGCCTTGCAGGTTCCCCTGTACCCGAATCCGGTGAGTGAATCGACCATCAGCCCGACCCTGGGGATCGACGTTCAGCGTCGCGGGATTACCGCTCTGGTGGTGTCGCTGATTTCAGTGTTTATCGTGACCGCCGGGTACTATCTGTGGCTGGGGGTCATTGCCGACTTCTGTCTCCTGCTGAACCTGGTTCTGGTTCTGGGGGCCATGGCGCTGATCAATGCGACGTTCACCCTTCCCGGACTGGCCGGTCTGGTGTTGTCGATTGCGATGGCAGTCGACTCCAACGTTCTGATCTTCGAACGTATGCGGGAAGAGCGTCAGAAGGGATCGAGCATCCGCATGGCAATCAAGAACGGGTTCGATCGTGCATTCGGAACGATCTTTGACTCCAACGTCACGACCCTGATTACAGCTGTCATTCTGTACTACGTCGGGACCGATCAGGTGAAGGGGTTTGCTGTGACCCTGTTCATCGGGATTGTGATCAGTATGTTCACAGCGGTGTATGTCGGCCGGGTGATCTTCGAAATCGCTGAGCGGAAGGGCTGGCTGACCGACCTGAAGATGTTCAACGCTATTCCGGCTGCCCGGATCGACTTCATGGGTAAGAAGCGTGTCATCCTGACTACCTCTCTGGCAATTCTGGTTGCAGGACTGATCGCTGTCGGATACCGGGGACGGGACAATCTCGATATTGACTTCCGTGGGGGAACCATGGTCGCCTTCAAGTTTGAAGGGGAAAGCCCCACTTCTGAAGCAGTTCGCGATGCTCTCAGCAAGCACTTTGAGAAATCACTGGCACTGGAACGCCTGAGCATCGACGAGGGTGGTCAGAATCAGATTCTCTTCCGGATGCGAACCATCGAACCCAATCCCGATGTGGTCAGCAAAGGGATTGTTGAAGCCTTTGCCGGCACGCCCTACAAGCTCCTTCAGCAACATCTGAAAGTCAGCGATATCGCGAAGATTCCTGCTCCGGAAGGAGATTCTGCGACACCTGATCCCTTCGCTGACGGGCATGAATTCACTGTGACCGTCGGTCAGGAAATGTTGCCGCTGGTCGTTCAAGGGGAGTGTTTCGATTTCCTGAGAACGGTCCCCGCCCTTGCGGAAGTCAGCAATCTGGATCAGCTGGTCGTCGCCACCGGGCACGACACACAAGATGTCAAGGCGAACGAAATCCGGGTCAAAATGGCATCGGCCATTCCTGAGGACGCGGTGAAGTCTGCCTCCGAGTACCTCGTTTCCAAGTTCGATGGGGCACCGTATTTTGAAGAGTTGAACTCGTTTGATACACAGGTGGCCGACGAAGCTCAGGTGGCTGCCCTCATCGCGATGGCTCTGAGTGTTCTGGCCATCATTGCCTACCTGTGGATTCGCTTTCAGCGAGTCTCCTACGGGCTGGCCGCTTCGGTGGCTCTGCTGTTCGACGTGCTGTTGACTCTCGTCCTTCTCGTGGTCGGAGCTTATCTGAGTGGGAACCCCATTGGAGACCTGCTCGGACTTGAGGACTTCAAGATCAACCTGACTGTCGTCGCTGCGTTCATGACCATTATCGGTTACTCGCTCAACGACAAGATCGTGGTCTTTGACCGGGTGCGGGAGGTGCGGGGACGCAGCCAACACCTGACGCAGAGCATGATCAACCAGAGTCTGAACGAGACGCTTTCGCGAACCTTGCTGACAGCCGCAACGACTCTGATTGTGATTCTGATCATGTACATCATCGGGGGGGACGGGATTCACGCCTTCTCGTACTGCCTGTTCCTGGGAATTGTCATCGGAACATTCAGTTCGATCTTCATTGCTGCTCCAACCCTGTTGTGGCTGACGCAGCGAAACGAGAAGAGGGGGACCGCAAACGCGTAAGCAGCCTCCTCACCTGAGAAAGCCTCGATAATTCAACCGAAGCCCGGTGAGCAGTCGCCGGGCTTCCCTGTTCTGCGACCCACCCATGGAGAAGTCCGGTCATTCTCCCGAGATTTACGATCCCAACCGGATCGCGCTGAGTATTCGGCAGCCGTGGGCAGAACTCATTTTAAGAGGGATCAAGACGATTGAAGTGCGGCGGACCCCGGCCCGTCCCATGGGATCGGTCTACCTGTATACTTCAAAGAGGACCTCTTCGTCGCCGGAACTGGATTCCCGGCTCCGGCAGTACGGAATTGATCCCGAAACGCTTCCAAGGGGTGTCATCGTCGGAACGGTCGACATCCTGGAGTCTCGCCGCTCACAGGAGAGTGATGCCAGTGCGGCCCAACTCTCTCCCGAGCATTTAGCAGGAACTTATTCATGGGTCGTTGGGAACGCAGTCCGTTTCCCCACCCCATTGCCGGTTGAGTTTGTGCCCTTCGGAACATGGTTTTATCCATTCCAGCGCAAGCAGACGAACGTACGGCATCGGAGAAATCATGGCGGAGTATGATCTGTTGGTCTCGGCGGCGTTCGGGATGGAAGCCATCGTCGTCAGAGAGTTAAAAGAGCTGGGATACCAAGATGTGGTGGTCGAAGACGGAAAGGTGCGGTTCCGTGCTGACTCTTCTGCCATCTGTCGGACGAATCTGTGGCTGCGCTGTGCCGAGCGGGTACAGGTTGTGGTCGCGGATTTCCGGGCAAGAGACTTTGATGAACTGTTTGATCAGGTCAAAGCAACCCCCTGGGAAGAATGGTTGTCGGTCGATGCCCGCTTTCCGGTCACCGCCCGCTGTGTCCGATCGGAGATTCGAAGCGTCCCCAACACTCAGAAGATGGTGAAGCGGGCGATTGTCGACCGGCTCAGACAGGTCTACATGCGTCACTGGTTCGAAGAAAGCGGAACCGAATACAGTGTCGATTGCAATATCGTGGGAGACCGTGTCCTCCTGACCATCGACACGACTGGAGACGGGCTTCACAAACGTGGATATCGCAAACTCGTTGGGCAGGCACCGCTTCGTGAGACAGTGGCCGCAGGACTGGTGAAGCTCAGCTACTGGAACCGTGATCGTCTGCTGGTCGATCCGTTCTGTGGTTCCGGGACCATTCCGATCGAAGCAGCAATGATCGCCCGCAATCTGGCTCCCGGTCGAAACCGATCCTTTCAATCCGAACACTGGCCACAGATTCCTCGGTCTCAATGGGTCGCTGCCCGGCAGGAAGTAAAAGATCTGGAGAATCGCCAGCCCCTTTCCATTCCGATCATCGCGACCGACCGCGACCGCTCCGCGATCAAGCTGGCGGTTCAGCATGCCCGTAATGCAGGGGTCACAACGGACATCCATTTCGATGTGAAGGACTTCATCGCATTTCCCACTCACCGGGATGCGGGGATTCTGATCTGTAATCCCCCTTATGGAGAACGACTCGGCGATGCGGATGAGGTTCGCCAACTCTATCGGGATATGGGGGAACTCCTCCGTCCATTGGAGGACTGGTCTCTTTACATTCTGACCAGCTACGACGGCTTCGAACGGGAGTTTGGCAAGCGCGCCGACCGCAGGCGCAAACTCTATAACGCCCGGATCGCCTGCACCTTCTATCAGTACCTTGGTCCCAAACCCGGCAGCACGTCGCGTCCAGATGAGTCCATTGTCGACGATTCTGTGGTCAGCGAAGCGACTTCATCTGAGCGTGACGTTGAGCTTAAGACCGTCTGTGAACCTGTACGGGAGATCCCGACAGAACCGGTTCCAGCATCACCAGAACCACAGGTTGTCCCATCGTCGATTGAGAAGCCAGAGGGACACGATCCCCCGGTCGTTTCGGACCGTCCGGTCCCCACTGCTCCACCAGTCGTGGAGCCATCCAAGAATCCGTGGCTTCAGGCGAGGGCTCCGCGTGTCTCTCGTCCCGAGCCTCCACGTCCGCAGGAAACTCCTCCCGCCGTCGAACCGACTCCGCCCGTCAGCGAGGAACAGCCGAAACAGGATGTCGCTCCCAGCGACCCCTCTCCTCTGCCTCCCCCTCCGAGTGAGGCAATACCGGAACCTTCTCAGGAACTTCAACAGACCAAACCAACTGACCCACCGAAGCCAGCTGAAGAGACTCCCCCAACCGGGGAGCAGGAGAGCAGTTCGCAGTTCACGCATCCCTGGAAAAAGATGCCATGGAAGCGGAAGACCTGAACTGAAATCGTCCGGTGGCTGCCGAATCCGGAATTCCTCTGCACTGTGAACTTGTGCATCCTCCAGAGAATGGAGTCCTTCGCTCTCCAATCAATCGATCACGATCTGTAGTAGCCGTGCGGGAGAGTGAAGGGTAACATAAATCATGGCGGACCGGTTCTTCGTCTGCACAAGCCCCTGCCTCAGGGGAGTGTCGCGGTCACTTGCCGCGCCAACACCGTGTTTTTCACCTCTGGAGCGTCATACGTTCGTACGATGCGCTCGAGAGATTGCACAATCAGAGGAATCGCATGGCTGTTGGAGAGCCGATCAAATCAATTCAAAGCAGGCTGGAAAACGTAATCCAGACGTTTTCCCTGACAGGCTTCATTCTCATGCTGAGTGGGATGGGGCTGGTCATCTTTGAATTCCAGTCCGAATTTCTCTACCGACGACTCGGGTTTGCAGGTCACGCCCTCAGCATTCTTTGCGGGACAGCGTTATCGGTCTGGGGGCTGAAGGAGAATGTCGCGACATTCTGGCCGAGAATGACCGGTCGGGGATACCAGTTCCGTATCCCGCGGGAAGGGGCGAGCTTTATCGCCATCATGATCATCCTGTTCATCGGATCGAATCTGGCCCCTTCGAATATCCTGATGATGGTGTTCTGCGTGATGGCCAGTGCGTTTGTCGTCAATGGCTGGCTGACATTCACGATGCTTCGTGATGCCCATCTTCATCGGGAACTCCCTGATCGTGTCATGGCGGGAGAAACGTTTTCTGTCCCGGTCACGTTTGAGAATCGAAGTCGACGGCTGAGTGCCTGGCTGATGACCGTTCGAGACTCCGTTCTGCATGCGGGAACCATCCTGCGGCCGGAAATCCTGTTCGTCCGAGTCCCCCCTCGCAGCCATCGCATGGGGGCATATCAGTTTTGCCCCTTGAGACGTGGTCTGTACGAATTCACTCACCTCAACGCCTTCAGCCGTTTCCCGCTCGGTCTTGTTGAACGAGGGGTCGGCCGTGAAGTGCCTCACAAGCTGTATGTTTATCCCCGACTGGGACACCTCAAGCCCGGCTGGCAACGCCAGTTAATGCATTCCATTGAAATGGTGAGTAACGCGCGCCCCAATAAGGGGTCATTCAACGATGAAATGCACCGTATTCGGGAATTTCAACCGGGAGACGACCGGAGGATGGTTCACTGGCGGACCACCGCCCGGATGAATGAACTGATGGTCTGTGAATATCACGAATGCAGGGACCGGGATCTCCTCGTCATTGTGGATGGATGGCTTCCTCACCGAGCCAACGAAACCCAGGCGGAACAGTTTGAAAAAGGGCTTCGGTTCGCAGCCACAATCTGCATGAGCTACCTGCGATCCAGTCGACTGTCGACCTTGTCAGTGATCCTGATCGGGAAAGAGACATTTTACTGGAATGGAAAAACAGGAACTCAGCACGCAGATTCCCTGCTGGATGCCTTTGCCCTCCTCGAACCAGTCCACCGAAAAGAGACCGACCATATCAGCGACATCATCCGGGCACAGATGACGGGACAACATCGCACGCTTCTGATCACGTCTCGCCCACAGGAACTGAAGGATGAACTCCTGCAACAGATCCCGGCGGCAATGGCCGACCTCCAGATTCAGGACTGTTCGGATAAGGAACTCGATTTGATTTTCATCGATGCCGATCGCGATGGGACATTGCGCCGGGACCTGTAAAACGTCCCCGCTGCCCTTCCCGGGGCTGTCAGTTGCTCACTCATTAACGTCCCAGAGCGCTCCTCCGGACAATTCCCGGATCTGGTTGAGAGCCTCGTCCAGATCTGTCACCGAAACTCCTGGGACCCGCCCCGCTCGATCACATTCCCCGAGCAGCTCCAGCACTTCAAAGTCGGGGTGATCCTGAAGCCGACGTTTGGCACGACCACCAATGGAGCCATCATGAATTCGATGGGCCTCCATATGATGTTCGATCAGCCAGCGGGTTCGCGCGCTAATCACCCCTTCCAGTGCCTCAAGGCCAGCCTTCACATGGTCGTAGGGATCAATCGCTTTTCCGACATCATGCAGCAAGGCGGCCAGAAGAAACTCTTCATCGTAAGGAAGTTCGTCCATGGCAAGGTCAAAGACCTGCAGACTGTGATAAAGAGCATCCCCTTCCGGGTGATACCGCCGGTCCTGATGGACTGTTGCCAGAGGAACCAGAAGGATTCGGTAGATCTGAAACCGATCGATGCGTGAAATCGCACTTTCCACCTCCGATTCAAGATCCTCATCAGGAGCATCCTGCCGAAGGAGATTTTCCAGTTCAGGAATCGTCAGACGTTCGATCGGCTTTCCAGTAATGGAGCTGCGAAAGACCACGTGAGCCTGATCGGCTGGATAGACCGTCAACTCAACGGGGAATCGATCCTCGATGTGAATATGAGTATAAAGCCGGCTCTCGCCATGCTTGCGAACGTGCTTCCGCTCGACCTCACACAGCAGTCCGTTCTGCTCAAGGCAATGAACAATCGCGTCAATACTGCTGCTAAAGAGATGGATGTCGATATCGCTCCCGGAACGGACATGGCCGGTACAGGTGCTGCCGATGAGGCGGGGACGGAATTCCCGAAGCTGCCGCATCAGGCCCAGAGCGTACAGCCGCATCTCCCGGAGATTGACGGTTCGCTGGTCCCCCTCATACATCCACGCGAATCGCTGGATCTCATCGCGAATCTCCGCGTTTGACGGGAGAAGTGATGGCTTGACCCATCCCCGGCAAATGGCACGGGCGGCTCGCATTTTCGCCCGGTAATACTCCGACTCCTGTCGGGAGTACATCAGTCGGGCCGCTTCAAAAGTGATCTGCTGACGGATTTTATTCGTCGTCATCGCGCTTGGTGCGTCGTTATTTCAATGCCCATCAATGCGACGCCGGGCTACTGGAAGGGTAGTCATTCCATGAGGGTTCGACCAGTCTCTCTTTTCCGAAATTCCCTTCTCTTCTCTTGCACAGGTCTCCAAAATCGTTTGCTCGCAGACTTCGTTCCCAGCGATATGACATGCTACGCTGTCAGAAACGGGGAGTTGACTTTCCTCACTGTCTTATCGTCTTCGAACAGTTCATAACACGATGACCGAGCGTACGCTGATTTCCGGGGCCCAATGTGTTTTTCCGACGGGGATTCGTCAGGCCGATCTCCTGATCGAAGGATCGACCATTCTGGCAATTGATCCACCGAAGACAGCACGGGCCGACCATGTCATCGATGCATCGGGCCTGCATCTGATTCCCGGAGTGATCGACGATCAGGTCCATTTCCGCGAACCGGGGCTGGAGCATAAGGAAGATCTGCACACCGGCAGTCTGGCCTGTGCCAAGGGAGGGGTGACCACCTTTCTGGAAATGCCCAACACCAACCCTCCGACGGTGACTCTGGACGCCCTCGAAGACAAGCTGAATCGGGCTGCTGAAAAGAGCGTTGTGAACTATGGGTTCTTCATTGGAGCCACCACCAGCAATCTCGCGGTTCTCAAACAGGCAAAACGAACCCCCGGAATCAAGATCTTCATCGGGTCGAGCACCGGGAATTTACTGGTCGATAATCAGATCGCTCTGGAACAGATTTTTGCAGAGACGACACTCCCCATATGTGCCCACTGCGAAGATGAGACAACGGTCCGAAACAACAAGGAACGGATCGGGGAACATCCGACACTGGAAGATCACTCCCGAATTCGTGATCACGCTGCCGCGTTGATTGCGACCCGTCGTGCCCTCGATCTGGCGGAACGGCATCATCATCCGTTTCATGTCCTGCATGTCTCAACTGCGGAAGAGGTCGAGATTCTGAGAGACCGCCCTTCATGGGTCACCGCCGAAGCCTGCCCGCATCACCTGTTCTTCAACGTTGAGGACTACGCCCGACTCGGCTCGCGAGTCCAGATGAATCCGTCCATCAAGACTGCTGAAGACAACGCTGCCCTTTGGGAGGGTCTGAAATCGGGGATTATCGAAGTGATTGCGACCGATCATGCTCCGCACACCCTGGAGGAGAAAAGCGAACCCTACCCGAAATCACCTTCAGGTCTCCCCGCAGTCGAAAATTCACTCGCCCTGATGCTCAATGCGGTCCACGAGGGGAAATGCACACTGGAACAGGTTGTCTCATGGATGTGCAGTGCGCCGGCCCGCGTCTGGAACATCAAAAACAAAGGAGAGCTGCGGGAAGGATACGACGCCGATCTGGTTCTGGTCGACTTGAACCGAACACAGACCATTCGGGACGAAGACCAGCTGACCAAATCCCGATGGAGTCCATGGCATGGGGTCACGTTGACAGGCTGGCCTGTGAAAACCTGGGTCCGCGGGCAGCTCGTCTTCTCCGATGGGAAAGTCGATGCGACCAGACGGGGGGCAGAGGCAGAATATCTTCCCGAGCGTTAAACAGACCAGTTGATTATTAAAGATCAGTGATGCTTTTGCAGCTGGACTCGATTCCATTCCACAAGAGTTGCTTCATAAAGATCCGTCAGGAGGGAACGAACCCGCCTCACTCCCAGAAGCACCAGCGCATACCGGACCGTTTTCACTGGACGCCCACTCGCTACGCTGACGGAGTTGGCTTCCCGGATGATCGCACCGGCAACAAGGGCGCGTGTCTCAATCGCGCTGGCCAACTGATTAAACCCCAACTCCTCGTCATCCAGAATGCTCAGAATGTAAGTCAGATGCTCCAGCGTCGGCTGAAGCGACATATGCGGAGCAGCCAGCTCATGCGAGAAGTCTCTGCGCCATTCCATGCGTTCTCCTTCGACCGGCTTCCTGCCGACTGGGAAAATTCCCCTCTCCATTCCACTCCTCAGCGCTCGAATGACCTGTTTGATTACAGGAAATCGAGGATCGAAATATTGTTCATCACCATCAGCGTCTGCAACGTGAACTGCAGAAGTATCTGCTGCTCCTGAAGCTGAGCAATTGCAGCGGCATAATCTGTCCCCTGCACGTTGGTCAGCAGCGTTGTTGCGTTGATCTCCAGTGTTTCAATACGACGTTGCAGGACATCCAGATGTTCCAGGTCTGCGGACTGTTCACCAATCACACTCAACAGCCGGTTTTCCGCACGTTCGATATCCGCCAGGCTGCGATTGAACGCATCATCCAGTTCTGAAGGAGAAAGATTGTCAGTGTTCAGGATGAGGTCCCGAAGATTATGGACGACCTGAAAGACATCCTCGGTTGATTCAGGCGAAACCCGCACCGTTCCGGTCGATGACAACTGCGTGGTATCAAAGAATTGAACGGCGGAAGAAAGGCTGCTGGTCACAACCTGATTGGCAGAAAAGTCAATCGGAACTTCGGTTGCCCCCCCGTCAATCGACAATGTTCCGGTGGAAGTAATATTGACCGTTCCATCAAATCCCGGAACGATCGACTGAGTGTTGATGTAGATTCGTTCGCCATTTGGACCTGTCACCAACAGATCAGTGTCGCTGCTGGTGAAAGCGATCTCTTCTCCTCCATTCAGTGAGACGGTACCGGCCGATCCATCTCCGGATGTGTCCTTGATGGTTAGGGTGTGTCTCCCTGACGGTCCGAGAATGGTGTCGCCGCTCGCGGAGCTGGTCCCCGCCTGAACCCCCGATCCCACTTCATATGTGGTCGTCTGATGCCGGATGGTCAGAGTTGTGGTTATCGATGAAGATGTCCCTGCCCCGGATGCAATTCCGGTTTCGCCGGAGATGACCAGACTTCCTCCGCCACCGAGGCCAAAGACATCTGCTCCAATGTAGAAGGCCTTGAACGATGCCACTCCTGTCAGCGAAATCCGGGCAGCCTCCTGGCTTCCGTGGTACGCGACCTGTCCATCTGTAATGCCGGTGAACGGAGCAGTTCCCGTCTGAGTCCCTGCGAACAGGTACTGACCATTGGATTGAGCATTTGCGATCGAGTCCAGTCGCTGAAGAATCGAGTCCAGCTGCTGCACCAGAACATCCCGCTCACTGGGTTCAGTCGTTTGCCGTGCCTGCAAGGCAATGTTTTTCGTCTGTACCATCAACTGTTGCGCATCAAGGATCTGCGCCTGTGCATCGGTCAGAATGCTGCGAGTGGTCTCAATGGAACTGATTTGAGTCGTGTACCGCTGAATCAGGCTGGACTGGTTCAGGACAATCTTCTGACCGGGTGGATCATCCGAAGGTCGATTGATCCGGAAGCCAGACGAAACCTGCTCCTGAATCCGGGCCCCTTTCGCATAATGAATCTGCGATCGAGCTTGTCCCAGTTCATACTGACGGTGCGGTGTCACTCGAAACGGCATGGAAATCACCCGGTTCAGTTCAGAATTCCGAGAAGCTCATCCAGAGCACTGTTGATCGTTGAAATAAACCGGGCATTGGCCTGAAACGCCCGCTGATACTGAAGCATCGCAAGCAATTCCTCATTTGGGTCCACTCCAGACACGGAATCCTGCTGATTTCGGATCTGATCGTACTGCGACTGGAGCTGGGACAGCTGCGTCTCAAACGAGTTGACGGCCAGTCCAGAATTACTCGTGATACTGGCGAGACGTTGCTCCACCGTTTCGGTCCCGGAAGAAAGAATCCCTGCGTCCCGGAAACGGATAATTCGCTGGAGCTGACTGGCATCGCCAGTACCTCCTGTTCGACTCGCAGCCAGCAGTGTCGGGTCTTCGGAGATGGACTTGTTGATCGTAATCGTCCTGAGATCGAACGTCTGAAAGAGTCCTCCAATCCCCAAAGCAGACAGTATCCCGGACGAGTCGGGGTCGCCAATTGCCTGAACTGAAAACGAATCTCCGCTAACAAGAGTTCCGGGATCAAGCTGTATCGACAGCCCATCTGCAATGGTGATGGGCTGACCGGGTAGATAACCACTGCCGACGTTCAACGTCGTGATCAACTGGCCTGTGTCCGCATCAGTGACTCGAAGCCGCAGCCCGTCGGTCACTCCAACCTGCCCACTCGACTCCGCAGAGATCACCCAGTTATGGTTCGCAAGTCCATTGAAAATCCCGACAATTGTCGGGACGGCCGTCCCCGAAACTCCAGAGAAATCGACCGAACTGTCGGGACGCCCCGCAAAGTCGATCAGGAAGCCGTGCGCAGCGGTGATCTGTAAATGCCCCCCGCTGGAAATTGAGGCGTTGACGTGACTCAATCCATTCAATCGACTGACAATATCCTGCAGACTGTCCACAGAAGGATTCACCGCAATTTCATGCGTTGTCCTCTCTCCCGTCTGGGAATTCGTCACGGAGATAAACAGACTTCCTTCCCCAATCGGAAACAGCGTCCCTGCTTGTGACAGCGGAGCGGTTGTATTCAGAACAGCATTGAGCGCGTGCGCATGCGGGAGCGGTCCCTGTAACCCGAGACCGGTGGCCTGAGCTGAGTTGACTCCGCTGACGAATGCGCTGGTCCATGAAATGATCGAGTCCCGAACCTCGGGAATGATCTCGTTATGTGCCGCCAAATGTCCTGCCAGCCGTCCTCCAACAGGCTGAACCGGACCGCGACTTCCGATCATGATCTGCAATGTCCCATCCGGGCCCCGTTCCACCGAGAGCTTCTGGGGGACATCTCCGACAACCAGCCAGCCACCCGCAGCGACAAGTGTCCCATCCCCATTGAGAAGGCTTCCGGGGCTGATATCGACCTCTTTCCCCAGCTCCTGAATCAGCTGATCCCGCTGGTCCAGAATCGTGTTCGGTTCGAATCCCTGTGCCTGTGCCAGCTTGATCTGCTGATTCAAGGCAGCGATTTCAGAGGTCAGCTGATTGATCTTTGCCACCGATTCAAAGACACGATTGGCCTGTTCCTGCTGCAACTGATCCAGCCCGGAATGCAGTGACGTGATTTGCCGTGCGACAGCTTCTGCGGAGTATATGACCTGGCTGCGGAAAGTGTTGTCAGAAGGATTGGTGGCCAGTTTTTCAACGTTATTGAAATAGGTTGAAACCGCATCAGCCAGCGAGCCGGTCGCAGGAGTCAGTAGCCCTTCGATCACACGCAGCGCTTCCAGTCGGGCTTCTGAATCCGCAGACTGCGAGAGATTCAGAACCAGTGCATGATCCGCTGAGGTGTTGACCGCCCTGTGGACAGAGGAGACCTGGACTCCTGTTCCGAACTGGATCTGGTTACGGACAATGGGATTGGTCTGAGAAAGTCTCACCTGCTGACGGTGATACCCCTCCGTGTTGGCATTAGCGATGTTGTTCGAGATCGCCTGCAGTGCCGCCTGATTCGCCTGCACCGCAGAGATACCGATGTTGTAAACAAGCATTTACGACCTCACATCCACGGGGCAATCGGGCACGCGGGTCAATCGGTGTCCACTGGCGGTGTAACGGTCACATTGACTGGTCGGATCGAGCAATTCACTCAATACGGAATTCACAATTCCAGCCCAGCCTTTGAGTGTTGCTTCTGCCGTACTCACGGTGGCCTGAGTCGTCACCGCCAGACTCTGCAGTTCTCGTCGACGTTTCTGGAGAGATTCCTCTGCTTCCGGAGAGGGCAGTCGAATGTTCGAGACACGGAAGTGAGCGGGATCGGTTCCGGACAATTTTCCGGCAGCCTCCCGAATCGCATTGCGCCGCACCTGAAGTTCCAGCATCTCCCCGACGAGAGCCGAAAGCTCAGACTGATGCTCCGCCAAAGGAGGAACCTGCCCCCCGGAGGAAGTCAGTTTCTCCGCGAGGCATTTCAGACGCAGCAGATAGCTCTCCTCAGCCTCCAGATGGTCGCTGAGAATTTCAATCAGTCGGGGATTCAGATTGCCGATGTCCATGATCTCATCCGTGAGTCAATTTCGAAGACGTAACTGCTTCGCCCTACTGGCCGGATTCCGTCTGGGCGGCGAGAGAGGCTGCGATGAATTCGGACAGGCCAATTCCACCGTGATCAGCGATATATTGACCGATATATTGGTCGAACATGCCCCCATACGTGTCTGAATTGTCACCGGGAAACAGTCCTTCCCCGGAAGACGATGTCCGCATCTCCTTCACCAGCATCGAGACAAAAAGCCCCTCAAACTGCCGGGCAAGCTCCTGCGGGTTCTGATTTCTCATTCCATTGAGATTGCTCTCGGACAATCCGGGAGAAATGCCAACTGTTGCCGGAGTCACAGCACTGATCATGGGGTCCGTCCCGTTCTTTCGTATTTGTGATACTGAGTGCCGGATTACTTGAACTCGAGTTCGGCATGCAAAGCACCCGATTCCTTGAGTTGCTGGAGGATGGAACTCAGATCTCGTGGAGCGACTCCGAGAGCATTGAGTGCCTGCGCCAGTTCGCCAACGGTGGTGTTACTGTTCACCTCGGTCAGCCGCTTGTCTTCTTCGTTCACAGACATATTTGTCCGCGGGACCTCAACCGTTTCTCCATTACTGAAGGCGTTCGGCTGCGAGACCTGCGGAGCTTCGGTCGTCGTCACCGCCAGATTGGCGTGTGTAATCAGGACGCTGGAGATCCTGACGTTCTCGCCAATGATGATGGTTCCCGTCCGTTCATTGATGACAACCCGGGCAACGTTGTCCGGCATGACCGTCAGGTTTCCAATCATGCCGGCAAACGCCGCAGGATTGTCCCGGTACTGCGGAGGAACCATGACGTTCACTGCAGCAGCGTCCAGGCACGTTGCAATCCCCGGTTCTTCCGCATTGATCGCAACAGCAATTCGGCGCGCCGTTTCAAAATCTGGCGACCGAAGCAGGAGCCTGAAGCAACCGTTCGGTGCAATATTGGTGAATGTCTCTTCTTCAACAGTGGCCCCTTCCGGAATCCGTCCGGTTGTCGGGAAGTTCTTCTGAACTGTGGCCGCCTCTCCGCCGAAGCTGAATCCTCCAGTGGAAATCGGACCGGAAGCGACCGCATACACCTGACCATCCGCCCCAAAGAGCGGAGTCATGATCAGTTGGCCCCCTTCAATGCTCTTGGCGTCGTCGAAGGTCGAGACCATGACATCTAGCGTCGATCCTCTTCGGGCAAATGCGGGCAGATTGGCCGTCACAGTGACCACAGACAGGTTATCCGTCTTTTGAGTGGTGTCGGTCTGCAATTGAAGCCGGATGCCGGGTTCAACACGCATTCCGAACCGCTGCATGAAATTGACAGCGAACTGACGGGTGACGGGGCTCTTGCTTCCTGTGCCACTTAAGCCGGTTACCAGCCCCATTCCCACTAGCTGGTTCGTACGGACCCCTTCGATGGTGGTGATGTCCTTGATCCGGACTTCCGCCCAGACCATCTGTGGACTGAGACAGGCAACAAAGAGCCATCCCAGTGCGATCCGGCAGATTGAATTCGATAACGATGTCATGAGGATGAACACCTCGCTGAATCCAGACAACCAGAATGCCTAAAATGGCCAGACCACATTCACAGCTCGCCCGAGCCATCCTTGCCGGGTGAATTTCTGCGACGTTGTCCCCCCCTGATACGACCACTGAGCCTGGGCGATATACTGCGAGTTGATGGTGTTGTCCGCGTTGATATCCAGACCACGAATAACCCCGGTCAAAACGAGGACCTTCTCTTCGCCAGCCACCCGGACACGCCGCTCCCCGGAAATCACCATATTTCCGTTCGGAAGGACGTCCATCACCGTACAGGCCATTCGATCCGTAAAGGCCTGTGCTGCACTGTAGCCTGCCCCTCCATCGAACTTCCGCGAAGAAGCGCTGCTCAGCGACAAGGCTGCCTTGGCTGCCTGAGAGGCGAATCCCCCCTCACTGGATCCTTCGACATCAAAGGCTCCCGATGCCGATGTCGACTTGTTCAGCTTGCGGTCTTCCTTATTGTCGACACTGGTTGTCTGGGAGATGATGACGGTGACCGTGTCTCCCACATTTCTTGCTTTTGAGTCATAAAACAGGAAGCCATGCTCGGGAGTTCTCCGTTGCCAGAGATTTTCCGCGCAGCTCCATTCCGCCGGGACCAGCCATATGGCCAGGCAACAGGCGAGTTTTGTTCTGGTTCTCATTGGAACTCCGGGAAATTGCACGAAACGGACGAAAACAGCCGGACGATTCCCCCCGTCAGGGGAGAATCACATGCACCTCTCCACGTCCGGCGACCACGCCAGTCACAATCTGGTTGGACTGAAGATTCTTCACACGAATCAACTGCCCCTGACGACCGGCCTGCATCGCCTCCGCGACCGGGATCGTCACTGTGAGATTATTTTTCTTTGCAATCAGGCGGACAGGATCGCGTGGCTGAATCAGGATAGGAGATTCCGCTTCAGCCACCTGACCAATATGTCGTAACGTCAACACTTCATCCGGTCGAAACGGGATGGCAACACGCCGGCCAATGACCTGGCTCGCCGTCAGACGATCGGTCGGTGCATCGACGAAGCGATATTCCTCGCGAACATGCTCGGGACCAACAATGGTGTTGCGATCGAGTGACAGGTTCGCCACCACCACCGGCTGCCGCCTTGCGATTTCAAACGAGACGGCCCGGGCTGCGACCACGCGGTCCCGATCCAGAATCCGGACGGTCAGTTGGACGCGCCCGATGGGAAGCTGCGGAGATGGCAGGAGTTCCAGCCGAGGCTGCCTGATCTGGCTCAACTCCGGGAGACCGTTTCCAATCAACGGCGAGATCATTTTGACCCGCAAGTCTTCAGGGATCACGGAAAACTGTCGGCACAGGGCCTCATGAACTGCCTGTTCAACTCCCAGATCGGTCAACGGGACCTCCGGTGGATGTTGAACAAGAATTTCCCGTGCCCCCTGAAAGACCATCTGATCCGTATCGTACCCCGCGAGCTTCAGGCGGATTTCGATCAGCGACCGTTCAATTTTCAAATCCTGATCCGGTTTCAGCACCGCCAGATCCAGATCCTGCAGTGCCGCTCGCCGATTACGGTCATGATCCGTGATGGTGCAGACATCCCCCAGCTTCACGTGTGAACTGGAATGAACCACCTGCTCCTTCAACCAAATCTGGACTTTGGAAGAGGAGCCTTGCTGTTGTGCAGATGCAGACTGCCCCGTGATGAGGACGAACATCATCACAACGAGCCGTAACGAATTGTTTGTCAATCGAGTCACGTTGCCTGCCATTAAGTCACAAAAGTTCAACGAGAGACCTGTCCTGAAAATCGGGATGGAACCGATTACCGAACGATATTGGCGGAGGTGGAGAGCATTTCGTCTCCGGCTCGAATCGCCCGGGAGTTAATCTCATAAGCCCGCTGGGCCGCGATGAGCGCAATCAGCTCAGTGACCACTTCCACGTTGGACCCTTCCAATGCCCCCTGCCGAAGCGTTCCCATCCCATCGATTCCCGGATTGGAAAGGATGGCGGTCCCGGAGGCGGGAGTCGCCGCATACAGGTTCCCCCCTTCGCTGGAGAGCCCTGCGGGATTGCTGAATTTTGCGAGCTGCAGCTGTCCGAGATTCACAATGGAATCGGGACTTCCGGAAAGCGTTCCGGTAATCGTGCCATCAGTACCAATGGTGAGGCTCGAAAGATCAACCCCGTTCTGGATCGTAATGGGCGGATTCAGCAGGTAGCCATCGGTCGTCACGAGTTGACCGTTGGAGTCCATTCGAAACGCTCCAGCACGTGTGTACCGAATCTGTTGGTTTGGAAGGAGAACAGCAAAGAATCCATCCCCTTCAATGGCAACATCCAGCGGATTGTTCGTCTGCTCGGCCGTACCGGGAGTGAAGACTTTTGTTGTCCCGACCGGTCGTACACCGCTCCCGACCTGGAGCCCGACAGGAACTTGCTGGGATGCAGAAATATTGGCTCCCGGCTGCTTGACGTTGGAATACAGCAGGTCGGCAAAGGCAACATGGCTGCGTTTGAAACCGGTGGTATTGACGTTCGCCAGATTGTTGGCGGTGTTGTCAATCATCAGTTCCTGCGCCTTCATGCCGGTCGCGCTGGTATAGAGTGCTCGTAGCATCGCCTTACCTCATGGATGAGTTGATGTATCGTCCGACTGCTTCGCTGATCGCATTCATGGAACGCTGGGCGGCTTCATGCTGCCGCTGGGCAGCGATCAGTTCGACCAGTTCGTGAATAGGAGACACGTTTGATGCCTCCCTCATGTTCTGAAGAATCATTCCACTGGCCGGCATCGCGGGGAGATCTGGCGGAGCGGCATAAATCGACGCTCCAACAGGCTGGAGTTTCTGGAGATCTGGAAACGTGACAATCTCAATCTTTCCAACCTGAATCGCCCCCGCATAAATAGTTCCATCAGTCGCCACCTGCACTTCAGAGAGCGACGTCCCCGGGGGGAGTGTGATTTGTCCTGCAACCGGAAGTTGATCTGCGGTCATCAACATTCCGCTGGCGTCGAGCTGAAATGATCCGTTCCGTGTATAAAGGGGGCCCTGGGGGCCTTCGATCACGAAGAATCCTTCCCCCTGAATCGCCAGATCGAGTGGGTTATCGGTGCGTTGCAACGGTCCGGGAGTGAAATCAGTGCAGATCGTTTCTGCATTCACCCCCTGAATTTCGAACTGGACCAATTCCCGAAGATGATCCGCAAACTGTGATTCCCGGGAGACATGCATCGTTCCCAGCCTGCGATACCCCGGCATCTGGGCATTGGCCAGATTCTGCGCAACGACGTCATGGCGCTTCGAGGCGGCTTCCATCGCAGAGCCGGCGCTATAAAGACCCGTGAGCATCGATCGGCATCCTTTCCGTCGAACATCTGTCTGGCTGTCAAGAGGCCTGCAGGAGCAATCCTTCGCCTCACAGCATCGGGAAAGCCATCCCTGATGCAAACAGGTGCACGCCAGACAGGGCAATCCTGTTTCGTATTCGTCCCTCAGCAGGGAACAAGCACAGTCAGATTATTCCGGTTATGCCGAAAACTCCGATCGAGACAGGCTGCAGCAGTACAAATCTCCCATTTTAACGCAAGGCCGATTTCACCACTTTCTGCGCGGATTTCTGGTCCACACTTGAGCGTTTTCTGCGGTTGGAATCGAAATTTTCGAGAAAATGGGGCAGGAATTCGGACATCCGTCAAAGTTTACCAGGTCCACGGTCGAATCAATGACGTAGGGAAACAGCATCACATGAGATCAAAGTCCCTTTCATGATTGAAACGTCAGGTCTGAGTCATGTCGGATAAAGAGAAACAAGACGATGGGGCTCCACCCCCGAAATCGGGTGGGGGAATCCTTCCGTGGATTCTCGTCGGGACTGTTTCCGCAGTCGTTGGGGCATTGCTCCCCTTTGGAGCATCAATGCTGGCGGGGGGAAGTTCACATCACGCCCCCGCTGCCAAATCGGGTCATGGCTACGCGACCACGCCGCGCAGCAGCGCGATGAAGTTCCTTCCGTACCGGGAAGTGACCGTCAACCTCGACGAAGCCCGCATGAACCGGTACCTCCGCCTGAAGATCGCCCTTTACATTCGGGAAGCGGATGAACACGTCGTCACTTCTGCCATCAACAAGAAGGATCTGATCCTGCGTAACTGGCTTGTCAGCCACCTGTCAGACAAGGAGCTGGATGCGATCCGTGGCAAAGCCGGGCAAAACATGCTCCGGAGAGAGATTCGGGATTACTTCAATGCCACCCTGTTTGAGGATAACTACGACCGCATTTACGACGTCCTGTTCGAAGAATTCAACGTTCAGTAATTGATCCTCGACGATCGACTGTCATTCAGATTCTCACCCCCATTCCCGCCCTTCAACAATTTCCCCTCATCCGTTTCAGCAGTTTCACGACGGAAGCCTCCCCTGAATCATGATTGATTCACCAGAAACCAGCGTCCTCGATTTTTCGAGTCCCCGACGGCCGCCGACACAAGCACTGCGTCAGCTCGGTGCGTGGCAGGCGAACGTCTGCGCTCATCTTCAGGATGATTGGAAGAGCTTGCTGGCCCACCCCGTCCGTCTGATTCCGGATCGTTACGATTCTCTTCAACACCAGCAGGCCCTGATGCAGTTACCGGAAGAGGGAATCGGGGTCTACTTTTCTGTCGGGGAATCACTGCTCCCCGCGATGATGGTTTTTTCGACCCGGCAGATTCACGCTTTCGTTGCCGATCTGCTCGACCTACCCGGCGAGACGTGGCCGGAGCCCACTCCGTTGACAGCGGCGGAAGACTCCATGTTGGAGCTGCTTTTCGCACGAATTGCCGATGCCATCGGCGAAGGGTGGCCAGGACCGCAGCCGCTGAAGTGCCAGTTCCTGGAAACAACGACCAAACCACAAAGGACACGACTGTTTCCGATCAACTCCGCCCTGTTCTCCATGCGGATCAAGGTGACTTCCCGCTTTGGGGAAGAGATCTGTCACTGGATTGTTCTTAAGGAAGAGACCGAACGTCTCATGCTGGAACAGATCGGTGAAATCGAACCGGAAGGCCGCCCGACCAATCCCGCTTTGGAACAGATTACCGAGCGGGTCCCCATGCAGGTCACCGTCCAGCTGGGGGAGGTGGAACTGCGGATGTCAGAGGCGTCAGCCCTGTCGGTGGGAGATGTGCTGATACTGGATCAATTTGTTTCCCGGCCATTACTCGCCTGCGTGGAAGGTCAACCCAAGTGGGCCGGAGTTCCTGTGCGGATCGGGTCGAGACAGGGATTCCAGATCACACACGTCATCGACAGTGACAGTGCCTCGACGCTGCAACTGTTCGCCCCGGGAACATAGCAACGAACAAACTGCGACTGAATGCGTTTGAAAAGGAGTCTTCAATGCTGAGCGGGCAAACGGAAGAACACGCCACGACGAATGTCTACCCGGTCGAATTTCCGAATGCCGGAGGTCCGCAACTGACAGGCGCCAAACTTCCCCTCAACCGTTTCTACGACGTCAACATGACCGTCTCCGTCGAGCTTGGACGCGTGACGATGCCAATAGGCGATCTGCTTCAACTGGCAGAGGGCTCAGTCATCCAGCTTGACCGACTGGTCAGTCAGCCGGTCGACATCATCGCACAGGGAGTCCGTCTGGCCCGCGGAGAGGTCGTCGTCGTCGAAGAGCGGTACGCGGTCCGGATCACCGACATCGATTCGACAAATTCACCGACTCCATCCGATCCCCTGCAGAAGGCTGCACGAAAGTGAAGCGGGCAATCCTGATCCATTTTCTGACTGCCGGGACATTGACCGTCCTGATGTGCAGTGCGGGAACTGTTCGTGCGGAAGCTCCCCCCGAATGGGATGGAATCCGTCGCCTGCAGGTGGACCTGTCAGCACAGGAAGCAGGTCCGTTCGTCCAATTGGCCCCGGTGTCACTTGGAGACGACATCATTCTTGCGTCCGCCACTCAGGCAGCACCGACAGTTCAGCAGCCCCCTGGAGAAGTCTCCGTCGTTCAGACCGCATCTCCACTGGCATCGTCTTATCTAGAAAGTCAGAAGCATCAGCTGCGGGAGTCGTTGGCCAAAGACGGGGAAGAATCACTCGCTGGCCGCGATCAACTCACATCCGAGCTGGTGGGAATGATGCGATGGACGGTGGTCTCGATCATGATCTGCACTGGTGCACTCGTCGCTCTCAAGAAATTTCAGCGACCGACTCCACCTGATGGATCATCCAGTTCCCGGATGCGGGTCCTTGAGACACTGGCCCTGGGACGGCAACAGTCATTGAAGCTGGTCGAGGTCGGGGGAGAACGATTTGTCGTCGCAAGCGATCAGGGGGGAATCAAGGCACTCACCATGCTTCCGAGTTGGCCAGATGTCGAATCGGAAGAGTCACTATCAGGCTCAACAGGTTCGACTCCGGAATCAAGGACGATGAATCACGAAGGACTAGACCGCACTGCGGTCTCATTCCCGAAGGTCAGTTGAGACGGGAATCAACGAGTCAGGCAAGGAAGCCACAGTGGACCCCACAACAGTCAGCAGAATGCTGGAAACCGAAGCGTTCCAGAACCTGTCACCGCAACTCAAGGTGGCATTGTTCCTTGGAATGATGGCGTTTCTGTCGTCGGCACTGGTGACCATGACGGCGTTCACTCGCATCGTCATTGTTCTGTCCTTTATCCGACGGGCACTCTCCACTCAGGAAATCCCTCCGACTCAGGTGATTCTTGGTCTGTCACTGTTCCTGACGCTGTATGTCATGGCACCGACATTCAAGGAGATCGAATCCAAAGCAGTTGTCCCGTATCTCGATGGTCAGATAAACGGGGCGCAGGCATGGATGAATGGGGCGGATGCCTTGCGATCGTTCATGCTCAAGCAGACCCGCAAGGATGACCTGGCACTGTTCGTGGATCTCTCGGGAAGAAAGTATCTCGAATCTCCGGAGGCAACTCCGCTCTCTATCCTGATCCCTGCATTCGTCATCAGCGAACTGAAGACTTCCTTCATCATGGGGTTCTGCCTGTACCTCCCCTTCGTCCTGATTGATCTGGTCATGTCCGTCATCCTGATGGCGCTGGGGATGATGATGATGCCTCCCGTTGTCGTCTCGACCCCCTGCAAGATTCTTCTTTTCGTCCTGGTTGACGGATGGCAGCTGATTGCCCGTGCATTGAGCCTGAGTTTTTCCTGAGCATTAACAGCCTGAGTATCGATTCCTGTCCGTGATGAAACCGACATCTCCAGCACGTTCCAACTGGCTCTCGCAGAGCGAAACGCTTCTGTCGGCAGGGCTGTTGGGTGTGCTTGTGATCATGCTGATCCCGCTGCCGCCAGTGCTGCTGGATCTGCTGCTGGCTGCGAATCTGAGCGTCTCAATTCTGTTGATGCTGATCACACTCAACACTCGCAAAGCACTGGAATTTGCGGTCTTCCCTTCGCTGCTGCTCCTTCTGACCCTTTACCGGTTGTCTCTCAACGTCGCCACCACACGATTGATTCTCCTGAACGGTCAGGCCGGGACGATTGTGGAAGCCTTCGGTAATTTCGTTGTCGGCGGAAATCTGGTCGTTGGAATGGTGGTCTTTCTGATTCTGGTGGTGATCCAGTTCGTCGTGATTACAAAAGGGGCGGGGCGCATTTCAGAAGTGGCTGCCCGCTTCACACTGGATGCCTTGCCCGGGAAGCAGATGGCCATTGATGCAGAACTGAATGCAGGAGCCATCGACGAAACAACCGCGCGGCGCAAACGAACCGAACTGGCGCAGGAAACCGAGTTCTATGGAGCCATGGACGGGGCCAGCAAGTTTGTCCGCGGGGACGCGATTGCTGGACTTCTGATTACTGCGATCAACCTGATTGGTGGTGTCATCCTCGGAGTTTCCCGGGGGATGTCTCTCACGGGGTCGATCACAACGTACTCCATTCTGACCGTCGGGGATGGTCTCATTTCCCAGATTCCCGCGCTCGTGATTGCCACCAGTGCCGGTATTCTCGTGACCAAGACAACATCCGAATCCAACCTCGGACAGGAAATCGAATCCCAGCTGTTTCATCAGGAACGCCCTCTCTGGTTTGGAGCCGGCGTGCTGGGAGTCATGGCCCTCGTCCCCGGAATGCCAACAATTCCGTTTCTCGGCATTGCTGGTGCTCTTGCCTTCTTCCTGATGAACCGGAAACGGGTCGCGAAAAAGAAGGCCGAAGCGGAAGCCGAAGCCCCCGCCCTTCCGCAACCACCGCAGGAGATGACCCCGGAAGATGAAATGCGGGAGTTTCTATCGACGGACCGGGCTACCATTGAAGTGGGGCCTCGTCTTGTCTCCCTCATCAATCCAAAATCCTCCAAAGGACTGGCGGAGCGGATCAAGAATCTTCGACTCGATTTTTCGAGAGAGAAAGGCTTGTGGATTCCTCCCATTCGGGTTCGGAGCAGCCTGCAACTCGATCCCGATCAATACCGGATCATGATCGCTGGTCGGCAGGTTGGGGGAGGCATCCTTCGAAGCGACCGGCATCTGGCAATCGCCCCTGAACATGTTCGGGTCGATTTTCCCGGAGAAGCAACCAGAGAGCCTGCTTTTGATCTGGCAGCCAAATGGATTGATTCGTCACTGGTCAAGCAGGCTGAAGCCCACGGCTACACCGTAGTTGATGCGACAAGTGTCCTGATCACTCATCTGGGTGAGATTCTGAAACGGCATGCCCATGAACTGATGACTCGAGAGACGCTGAAGCAAATGCTGGATCGAGTCCGTGAATTCGCCCCAACGATCGTCGATGAACTGAAGGCGGAGTCGGTTCGGATGTCAGTTCTCCACCAGGTCCTTCAGCAACTGGCACAGGAAGGGGTCCCCCTGTCAGATCTGGTCCTCGTTCTGGAAGCAGTTGCGAACCACGGTCCGACATCCAAATCGGCCGATGAACTGACCGATCGGGTCCGCGAAGATCTGGGCCGACTCATCTGTGACCGGTTCAAATCCCCCGAAGGTCATCTCCGCATTCTGGCGCTGGATCCCAAGCTGGAAACTCGAATGAGGGAAAGCCTGCGCAACGGTCAGCTGGCACTTGGCCCCGGCCCATTGGATGCGCTGTTGAAGATTGTTGGCGAACACTGGCAGAACAGCATTCGACAGGAAAAGCCACTGGCCCTGCTGACCGACCGTGCCCTCCGGCGACCATTGCGAAACCTGCTGATTCGGACTGCTCCCGGATTGGGACTGATTGCCTATCAGGAAGTTCCCGCAGAGATCTCACTCGATCCGGTCGCAATCCTTTCTTATTCGGAACTGTACGGAGCCGATGAGGCCAGAACTGGAGTCGCCTCTGGCTCCGGTGTTGGGGAACTGGCAGCCGCCTGAAAACTGATTTTCAAACACCCAGAACGTCACTATCCACAGACAAGTCAAGATGACCCGTCGCAATACGAATACATCTCGTGAAGGATCATGGCCGTTAGCAGCTGGTCTGCTCACCGGGTGTATGGTCACGCTGATCGGCGTGGCCCTGAGTCTTCCTCCAACGACAATCCTGTTCCGTTCCACAACGAGCGGATGCATTGTCGCATTCATGGTTCTGATTTTGTCATTTGGCTGGAAGCTTGTCACACCACGAAATGAGGAGGATTGAAGATCCCATCGCCATCAATGATGGCATTGTTCCTTCCGGGAGCATTGGATGCGAGCCCGGGAATTATTAAAGACACCGAAGCAGTTGAACGCATGGAAGCGGCAGTTCGAACCTACCAGAATGTGACACGAAAAGAGTTCCGCGACCAGCTGGTTGTGGAGCATCTGGAATGTGTACGTCATACGCTGGGTCGCATGCTCGTCACGCTGCCCGGGTTTGTCGATGCCGAGAATCTGGAAAGTGCGGGAATCCTCGGCCTGGTCGAAGCAGCCAACAATTTTGACCCCGATCGCGGCGTCGATTTCCGGACATACGCCTTCCATCGCATTCGGGGAGCGATTCTGGATGAACTTCGACGAAACTGCCCCCTTCCCCAGCATGTTCTTCAGCAATGGAACCGCATTCGAAGCGTCTGGGAACGCCTCGGAGAACATGTCGGAACCGACGTTCTCGCCGAGCAGACTGGACTCCCTGAATCCGAAATTGAAACGATCCTCGCCGCCGTTCGTCTGGCTCAGCCAGAAGTCTGGCAGGAAGAACTGGCTCATAACGATCACGGACGCGATGCCGGTGGAAGTCCGGAGGATGTTCTGGATCTGGAGGACCAGCAACGTGCCCTTGCAGATGCCATCGAACAGCTTCCCGATCAGATGAGAACCGTTCTGGGGCTGTATTACATGGAAGACTTGCGGCTCGCAGAAATTGGTGAGGTGCTGGGGCTGTCCGAGTCCCGCATTTCGCGAATTCTGGCTCAAGCTCAGCTCCGTCTGAAAGCCATCCTTGAGAAGCGGCTTCCCCGCGGACGCTGACAAACGGAACAGCCCCGGATTTCACCCTCCACAGAAACAATTCATCAAATCTGACTCAAAGACATTCCATGTTTCGACCATCACAAAGCAGCCCGATTCTTTCCAGCAGCCATGTTCGCATGGCCCCACACCCCATTGTTCTCGCAGACAAACATGAAGATGGAACTCCTATCGTCACCTTGCGCCGGGAGGGAAACATCATCAAGGAAATTCAGATCCGTTGCTCGTGCGGAGAGCTGACTGTTCTGGATTGTCATTACGAAACGACGTAACTCAGAAGCGCTCCAGACCGGATGGGACCATCCCGGGATCGGTAACATGATGAATCGTATCCACAAACCGACGCTCCTGTCTGCCGGACTGGTATCGGGGTTTCTTGCGCTGACCGTCGGTTGCCAGACCGCACAAAGGGCGACGGCCGAGACGTCCGGGATTCACAAATTCATTCCTCCCCTCTCCGCATTCCCCGGAATGGGATCGCCTGTGGAGAACCCTCACCTGACCGGTGCCCCTTCTCGGTCGCAGAATGAGGCTCATGCGGTTCATACGACCAACAGGAATTCGTCCCTCACAATCCCCCCTCTTCCCGGAGAGGAACTGCCGCAGACTCAGCTTCCTGAATATCAGATCTCGCCTGTGCAGCAGGTCTC
>CALLWY010000286.1 GCA_938015865.1 uncultured Planctomicrobium sp. | reverse complement strand
CGCCGTTCCACAGGAGGAAGTCAGGATCAAATGCCTGCGTCAGCTGCTGCAACTGTCGGATCGTCGCGACGTTCTCGTGGGTGTCGTTCCAGATGATAAAGCGAGTCGAACTGGCGTGTGGATTCAGCGTCTGAAACTCAATCGTGTCTGTTTGCTCCGGCTCCCCCTGAACGATCTTGTACGCAGAATTGAACTGGATGGGCCGGGCGACGACCCGATACCGGATCGTTTCCCCCGCGGGCAGCGGCGGAAGTACGAACTTCAGAACGTTGGCGTCATAAGGGAGTAATCCAGCTCTCTCGCCATCGATCCGCTGGAAGTCCTGGTCTCCAATCGCAAGTTCAACAAACCCGCTGGCAGGCCCGTTGACCCCCTGAAGAATTGTTAGCGATTCCGGAGCTGGGCCGCTGACGACCGGGTGGCCGAAAAGCAGGCGTTTTTCTTTGGGAGCGTCTCCCGAGTCGGGTTCTGCCGCAGACGCACTCTGGTTAGACGAAGTCAGACTCCCCGCGAGTCCACAGCCAGCAATCAGTGAAGAAGACAGAAAATCTCGCCTTTGCATGGAACACCTTCCTTCTTGTGCACTCTTCAGGTGGGACTGGCCCCGACAGGGCTTCAGCATAACGTGCACAGGAATTGTGCGTCACCCGCTGAGTCGCCGGGCATTGGGAGTCGATGCTGTCAGTGACGAAAAAAGAGCAAATTCAACGCAATTGAATGCAGGAGAAACGATTGCGCCGCGCTGAACCGGAAGTGAGATGATCCAGAGAGGTGGTCTGGCATGATGTCTGAATAAGGAGCCTTCGGACTGGGCGATTTCAGGAGGCTCCTTGCAGATGAATCATCGACCAACAGCATTTCGCAATGCCGCTCTTTCCGCAGTGCTTGCCAGCTTCTTGATCGCGTTCGCTCCGTGCGACGTGCGGGGAAATCAGGATGTGACATTGCGAAGGGTTGATCGTTGGTGGGTTGCGGAATCTGCAAACTTCAGCGTCTGGGTCACTTCAACTGCGGAAGAAGCGTGTGCGACCGCCGCGCGATGCGAGAGATGGTGCCAACGCCTACGGGAAGACTTTCATGGAAGCTGTGAACGGCCTCCGCAGAGTCCTCGATGCGTTGTCGTCGTGCATGATCGAAGCACCGATTACTGTCGTGCTGTTCGCCAGACTGCAGCTGGATCAACAGGGTGTACGACAACAGCGACGGAAAAAGGTCGCCTCACATTCTGTCGAGTCGACTTGAGAGGGGACTTGGGGAACTGGCGGGAAAATGCACTCCCACACGAACTGACACACGTTGTCGTTGCAGAGCTGGGGACGAAATCTTCCGTTCCGGACTGGCTCAATGAAGGTCTCGCCATGCTGGTTGAAAGCGATCCTCTCCGCCATCGTCGAAACGAAGTGTTGAGAGCCGCCTGGAAATCGGGTCGCCTCCCCTCAATCCAGCAAATTCTTGAGGATGACCGAAATCCGGAAGGGGTCAGCCTCAACCTGAAATATGCCGCTCGAGCGTCGATCCTTCAGCACCTGGAAACGAAAGAGGATTTTCCGGCACTTGTCCGATTTGCCAAAGCTTGCACTGAAGAAGGGTGCAATGGGGCTTTGAAATCGGTCTACGGCTTCAATGGAGGCGTTGAAGAACTGGAACGGGAGTGGCGGGTGTCGTTGGCGAATGAATTTGCGGGAACGACTCTCGCGCTACGGTCTCTTCGGGAGCCGGACGAAGTGCAATAAGAAACAGGCTGGAACTCAGAGGTCTGAATTCCAGCCTGTTCAATTGGAAACGACTGCTGGCGATGTCGGATCACTTCCATCGGGAGGAGATCCGAAAGCGGCCTAGCGAATCGGGGTTCCGGGTCGCAGGCGACGCTGCTGTGCTTCGCCCGGAACATTCGAACGGGACGAGGATCGCGAAGGAGCCATCGTTGGACGAACAATTTCTGCCGGGAGCACAACATCGGGCTCAACGGCCTGGTTCTGTTGAATCACTCCGCTTGGAGGAGCAGAAGGAGGGCCAGCTGGTGTGACCGTCTGGACTCCGGTCGCTGGACGCGAATAGACGTAATAAGACGTGTCGCATCGTTGAGCCCGTCGCCACCAAAGTCCCGCCTCTGCCGACATCGCTGGCAGGCAAACCAGAGATACCCAGGCAACCGCAAGCGCTACGCGTTTCATGGATCTGCTCCTCAAAGTGTGTGAAAATGGAAATTGCGAATTACGGTGAACCTGGTGTGAACTCGCGTTCATCGCTCAGGTAACACCCAAAGGCCAAAGCCGGGAATCAGAATGAGGCATCACTTCCGTTCCCGGCAGCGAAATCGCTGACAAAGAACCGGCCCACTCTCAATCGTACCCGCCCGGACCCGTGTTCTGATACGCCCCCCCCCAAGCGGAGTTCTCCGCACAAGCGTTACTCTCTTGTAATCTTGTCGTCATTTTACGAGGCAGATTGCGGCAGAAAAGGTGAAAAACAAGGGCGAGAAAAGAATCAGGGAGCGGCAATTTCAGCGGTTGAACCGGAAGAGGAGAAAATTTCTTCTGGACAGGGCCCTGTGAAGTTGCGAGATTCGAAAGTCGAGATTACACTTCCCCGCTCGCCCACGTGGCGATGAAGGGGGTATAGCTCAGTTGGTTAGAGCGCAGCTCTGATAAAGCTGAGGTCCCAAGTTCGAATCTTGGTACCCCCACCTCAGTGGAGCGGAAAGAGGAGAGAGAAAAGGGAACGTTTGGAAATGGCGTTCGCTTCTCTCTCTCCTCTCTCCCTCCTTCCCAAGGGGACGTAGCTCAATTGGGAGAGCACCGGCTTTGCAAGCCGGGGGTTGTCGGTTCGATCCCGATCGTCTCCACTGAGAGGGTTCACGAAAGTGGCTCTCTCAATGGTCAAGGTGAGAAGAAAAAACTTCTTCGGTGCCTTGACGGCCCAAAAGGGTCGGCTATAACACGCCTCCCCATTTGGGTTCACCCGAAGCTGGAACGCGAGTTCTTCGAGAGGGTGGTGCGAGTGAATCTGGTGAAAAAGTTTTCTGCCAGGTCGCTTGACATGAGAGTGGAATCGGGTAAAACCTCCCACCTCAAGTCGCCACGAAAGTTGATGTAAGTCAGTTCGGGTGGCGAGTTTGCCTTGCTCTGGTCTTTGAGAGTGAGGCAAAAAAATAAAAGGCGAACGGTTGACATTCAAAATCGCGTCGCCTAACATTTCGGACCCCTCGCGGCGAGCTGAGGGTTGAACGTTCAAGGCAATTTCATGCTAGTTTGGTGAATTTGCCTTGCACGTTCAAGCGAGCGATGCTCGTGTGCAAGTTGCACCATTGCAGTGCAATAGAGATCTTTGAAAATTTGGTGGATAGAACACGCGTGGCATTTGGTGGCACGCTTGTTGAAAAGCAAGCGGTGCTGTCCGAGTTCTTGAGGATGTTTTTGCATACCTGGCGTGGCGGAGTTGTTGGCGAAAGCTGGCAACTCGAATCGTTAAGACCTGCGGTTAGCAAAGCTGCAGGGTGTGGTTTGATGTCTTGTCTTCGCTGGGCGGGGTGACCTGCGTGAGTGAAGTTAAGGTGGTCAAGCTATTAAGGGCGCACGGGGGATGTCTTGGCGTCGGAAGGCGATGAAGGGCGTGGAAGGCTGCGAAAAGCCTGGGGGAGCCGTCAAGCAGGCGTTGATCCCGGGATTCCCGAATTACAGCGAAAGCTGAGCGAACGTGGGGAACTGAAACATCTAAGTACCCACAGGAAGAGAAAGAAAACTCGACTCCCTGAGTAGTGGCGAGCGAAAAGGGATTAGCCCAAACCGGGCACTACGGTGTCCGGGGTTGTGGGACCAGAAATGTGTACGTGAATTGCTAGAAGAAGCTGTGTGGAAACCGGCACCACAGAGGGTGAAAGTCCCGTATTTGAAAGCATGAAGCGGCTATCTGGCACCCGAGTAGGGCCCGGCACGTGGAACCGGGTCTGAATCTGCGAGGCCCATCTCGTAAGGCTAAGTACTCTCTGACGACCGATAGTGAAAAGTAGCGCGAGCGAAAGATGAAAAGAACCCCTTCTAGGGGAGGGAAAGAACCTGAAACCGTGTGCTTACAAGCTGTCGGAGCACTGTGTCTTCGGACCGTGTGACGGCGTGCCTTTTGCATAATGATCCGGCGAGTTATCGTCACTGGCAGGTTAAGACCTTACGGGTTGAAGCCATAGGGAAACCGAGTCTGAATAGGGCGTTAAGTCAGGGGCGATAGACGCGAAACCTTGTGAACTACCCATGGGCAGGTTGAAGCGTGGGTAAGACTGCGTGGAGGACCGAACTCACTGATGTTGAAAAATCAGGGGATGACCTGTGGGGAGGAGTAAAAGTCTCATCAAACTGGGAGATAGCTCGTTCTCTCCGAAATAACTTTAGGGTTAGCCTCAGGCAACTACGCGACAGGGGTAGAGAGACTGAATTCGGTCGGGGCCCTTCCCGGGGTACCCGCCGTGACCAAACTCCGAATACTGTTGCGACTATCCTGGGAGTTAGTCGACGGGGGATAAGCTCCGTTGTCAAGAGGGAAACAACCCAGATCGCCTGCTAAGGTCCCAAAGTCTGACTCAGTCAGAAAGGATGTTTGGATACCGTGACAGCCGGGATGTTGGCTTAGAAGCAGCCATCATTTAAAAAGTGCGTAATAGCTTACCGGTCGAGTATCCTTGCACCGATAATGAACGGGAGTAAGTCAGACGCCGAAGCAGCGGAATTGCGTAAGCAATTGGTAGGAGAGCGTTCCAGCTCAGCACGCAGTACCGAAAGGAGCTGTTCTGGGAGCTGGAAGTGATTATGCCGGAATGAGTAGACGATAAGGCAGGTGAGAATCCTGCCCGCCGTAAGCCTAAGGTTTCCTGGGGAAGGCAAATCCGCCCAGGGTTAGCCGGTACCTTAGTCGAGCCCGAAAGGGGTAGACGATGGATGGCAGGTTAATATTCCTGCGCCGTAGTATGAGGGACGTTGTGTGGATTGTGATCGGGCGATTAGAAGTGCCCGTGCCGCAAGGCCGAGTCCTTGATGATGAAGTCACATGAAGCATAACCGAGAAAAGCTCATACGCTAATACGACCGTACTAAAACTGACACAGGTAGGCGAGGCGAGTAGCCTCAGGCGCTCGGGAGAACGGTGGTTAAGGAACTCGGCAAATTGGCCCCGTAACTTCGGGATAAGGGGTGCCTGCGCAAGCAGGCCACAGCAAAGCGGCTCTGGCAACTGTTTACTAAAAACACAGGACTCTGCGAACTCGTAAGAGGATGTATAGAGTCTGACGCCTGCTCGGTGCCGGTAAGTCAAGGAAGGGGGTTCACGCCCACGACCAAAGCTCCGGTAAACGGCGGCCCTAACTATGAGGGTCCTAAGGTAGCGAAGTTCCTTGTCGGGTAAGTTCCGACCTGCATGAATGGCGTAATGACTGGAGCACTGTCTCAACCACCGACCCGGTGAAATTGTAGCCGTGGTGAAGATGCCACGTACCCGCAGCGTGACGGAAAGACCCTATGAACCTTTACTGTAGGCTGGTATTGGTATTAGGTATGTTTTGTGTAGGATAGGTGGGAGGCGACGAGACGGTAGCGCCAGCTATCGTGGAGCCGTTGGTGAAATACCACCCTGAACCTGCTTGATATCTAACCCCAACACAAATTGGTGGACAGTGCCAGTTGGGCAGTTTGACTGGGGCGGTCTCCTCCTAAAGAGTAACGGAGGAGCTCAAAGGTACCCTCAGCCTGGTTGGCAATCAGGCATAGAGCGTAAACGTAGAAGGGTGCTTGACTGCGAGACAGATGTGTCGAGCAGAGACGAAAGTCGGAGTTAGTGATCCGGCGGTTCCGAATGGAAGGGCCGTCGCTCAACAGATAAAAGGTACTCTGGGGATAACAGGCTGATCCCGCCCGAGCGTCCATAGCGGCGGCGGGGTTTGGCACCTCGATGTCGGCTCATCACATCCTGGGGGTGGAGAAGCTCCCAAGGGTCCGGCTGTTCGCCGGTTAAAGTGGTACGTGAGCTGGGTTTAGACCGTCGTGAGACAGGTCGGTCCCTATCTGCTGTGGGCGTACGAAATTTGAGGGAGTTTCTCTTTAGTACGAGAGGATTTGGAGGGACGTACCGCTGGTGTTCCTGTTGTCTCGCTAGAGGCAGCGCAGGGTAGCTAAGTACGGTTCGGATAAGCGCTGAAAGCATCTAAGCGCGAAGCCAGTCCCAAGATCAGATTTCGATGAGTCCCCTGGAAGACTACCAGGTTGATAGGCTGGCTATGTAAGGTTGGTAACAATCTCAGTTGACCAGTACTAAAGGACGAATGCTTGACCACTTTAACTTTGGTCACGCAGGTACGCAAAATGTTACATCGCAAGAACTGACCACGCGTCACTATCCACCATGATTCAATCGCGTATGAATTCGCTTGACGGCGGTTCATACGACTTCCGGTGACGATATCCAGCTGGAAACACACGTTCCCATTCCGAACACGACCGTTAAGCAGCTGGAGCCGATGATAGTGCAGAAATGCGCGAAAGTAGGTTATCGCCGGTTCTTTTTTTCAATCCCCTTCAGGTTTCGATCTGAAGGGGATTTTTTTTGCGCGCTATTGCACCCGTTCGGTCAATGTGTTCACCGGTTGCCGTTGAGTGAGTCAGCTCGACGTTCGGTTTCAGTGCCTGCCGTCTAGGGTGACTGTCGCGTCAGATGGTATGGGCTGAGTTGGTGAAGCGCTTGTTTTGCACGATTGGTCTGGGCGGGGAATTGGAGTTCTCGCACCCATCGATGCGTCTGATGATGCCTGGATTGAATTCAGATTCTTGGCAAGCCAGACCGGTGTTTTCGCAACTCTCCAAATCAGATCAGCTTGAGATTCTTTTCAGGTGATTCGGGTTTTGATATGCTGTCCATCGAAAGTGGGCGATGTGCCCGTTTCATCCATTCATTTTCAGTCAAAACGTACCGAGCGGTTCGCGCCAGCGTTTCATTTCGCTGGAACATTTTGGCGGAAAAGTCTTTCATTTCATGGTGTCCGCGAGGCTCCCTTCGTTTTTCCGTCCCATTTCTGGCTGGATGAGGCGAGGGAAATCTGCGAGGGCACCGGGATTGGGCTCCCCTGTGAAATGAAATTGAGTCGATTGCCTTGGGGACTCCCTGAGATGTTTGGCTCAATTCCTGATTGCAGGCAGCCGCTTCCCGCACCAGTTTGTCGCAAGTGTTGTTGACGGTTGATTTTATTATGCAGTACGTCGAGGCGCTGATTTGCTGGCTGTTCCAACTGGTGCGCGGGGGAAGTCTCTGTTTTCCCTGCCATCGAGTTGGATTGGCCTGGTCGCCGTTCGATGTTCAGTTTCCGGGGGAGCGCCGACTTGGGAATTGGAGAAGTTTTATCGAGCTTTTCCTTTTCCCCGGGTTGGTGGAATCCTCTTCTGGAGATTGTCGACTGCCGATCCTTCCGATCAGTGTGCAAAATTGCCCACATGGTCGAATTGGGAGGATCAGCTTGAGCCTGCATCATCAACGTTATTCATCCTGTCTGCTGGCCTGAAGTGACGTTTTTCCGGTCGAGATAGACAACCCGCCTTTTCGGTTGTCGGTGCCGAACCATTCGGAACGTATCCGAAGGTCTCACAATGTCTCCCGAAATTCTCTATGCCTTGATCGCGCTCGTTCTGGGAGCGGCGATTGGGTATTTCATTGACTATGTCATCAAAGGTAAGGCCCACCGGACGGCAAGCGAGCTGGTGAAGGATGCTGAGAAGTATGCTGAGGAACTTCGCCGCAGGGCAGATCTCGACGCCAAAGATGAGTTGTTTCGTCGCAAGGAAAAGCTGGACCAGGAATTAGAAAAGATTCGCAGCGATCTCCGGAATCAGGAGCGTGCTCTCGACAAACGGGAGAGTTCCCTGAATGAACTGGAGGGGAATCTCAAAAAGCGGGAGCGGATGGTTGAGCAGCAGCAGCAGAAAATTGCTGAGCGTGCAAAAACCCTTGATAACCGCGAACGTGAGCTCGAGCGGATGCTTCAGGAGGAGCAGGAGGAGCTTTACAAGATCAGCGGACTTTCCAAGGCGGAAGCAGAGGCCAGATTACTTGACCGGGTGGAGAAGCAGCTGAAGAACGAAACCGGCGGGCTGATTCTCAAATATCAGCAGGAGGTCAAAAACGAGCAGGAAAAAATTGCTCGAGAGATTATCGGCATGGCGGTTCAGCGATACGCCAGCACTCATACCGCGGAAACAACTGTATCAACGGTTGATATTCCAAATGATGAGATGAAGGGGCGGATCATTGGGCGCGAGGGGCGAAATATTCGTGCCTTTGAAAAAGAAACCGGCGTCGATGTGATTGTGGATGACACGCCGGGAGTGGTGGTTGTCTCCGCGTTTGACACGGTCCGCCGTGAAATTGCAAAAATCTCTCTCAACAAGCTCATTCAGGACGGCCGGATTCATCCTGCCCGGATCGAGGAAATTGTCCGCGAAACTCGAAAAGAGATGGATGAGCGAATCATGCAGCTGGCTCGGGAAGCGGCAGAAGAAGCAGGCGTTCCCGGATTGCACGACAAGTTGTTGTACATGATGGGGCGGCTGAACTTCCGTGTCAGCTACAGCCAGAATGTCCTCCGCCACTCTGTGGAAGTTGCTCATCTTGCCGGAATGATGGCGGAACAGCTTGGTCTGGACGCCGATTTGGCTCGTCGTTGTGGATTTACACACGACATCGGAAAGGCTGCTGACCATGAAATGGAGGGGGGGCACCCAGCCATCGGGGCCGAACTTCTGAAGCGGTATGGGGAAGGCCCGGAAGTGGTTCATTCCGCACTGGGGCACCACGACGATATTCGACCGGAATATCTGTATACGGTATTGACCGCCGCCGCCGACGCCTGTTCGGCTTCTCGTCCGGGGTCCCGTCGTGAGACTCTGGAAAAATACATCAAACGACTGGAAGAGCTGGAAGCGATTGCCTGTGGTTTCCCTGGCGTGAACGAGGTTTATGCGATTCAGGCCGGGCGAGAAATCCGGGTCATTGTCGATCCCAAGCAGGTGAACGATCGAGCGGCCGCAAAAATGGCACGCGACATTGCCCAGGCAGTTGAAGAGAATCTGACTTACCCGGGAGAAGTTAAAGTCGTTGTGCTGAGGGAAGTTCGGACAGTCGGAGTGGCACGATAGGGACTGTCGGAAACGTTCCTGTGCCGGCTCGGGGCTTTTGCAGGTCCTCGTCTTCGTGACCTGATCGAGGCTGATGTCCCTATTTCATTGGAGGATTTCCATGTTTCCTTACCGTGGACAGACCGCACTGGTCACCGGGGCCTCATCGGGGATTGGAGCGGAATTCGCCCGTGAGCTGGCCCGACGGGGGATGTCGCTGATTCTGGTTGCTCGTGCAGAAATGGTATTGAATGAATTGGCGTCGGATCTGGCGGCGAGTCACAATGTCGCGGTCGATGTCATCCCTGCAGATCTGAGTCAAACGGGGGCGGTCGAAAAAGTCTCGAAGGGGGTTGCAGACAAAGGGTTGCGGGTTGATCTGCTGGTCAATAATGCTGGGGTGATGACCTACGGGCCATTCGAAAAGATCGATCCCGCGAATGATCAGGCCGGAATCATGGTGAATGTGAATTCACTCGTCGGCCTGACGCATGCCTTCCTGCCTGCCATGCTTGAGCGCCAACATGGGGGAGTCATCAACATTGCCTCGGTTGCGGGATTTCAGCCGATTCCGTATCTGGCGACCTATGCTGCGACAAAAGCGTTTGTGATCAATTTTTCAGTCGCCCTTTGGGAGGAATGTCGTCATCGGAATGTCCACGTGATGGCGATGTGTCCGGGAACAACGCGGACTGAGCTCTTCATTCGTGGAAATGCTCATGAGGCGGCCCTCGGGACGCCGCGGACCGTTCAACAGGTGGTGGCTACTGCGCTGAGAGGGCTTGAACGGCGTCGCAGTATCATTGTTGATGGATTGAAGAACTCGCTTCTGACGAACGGCCCCCGGTTTATCCCCCGGTGGTTTGCTGCAAAGTGTGCAGGGCAGGCTGTGCGACCGAAGCGGACCGATTCCCTGTAGTCCTGCTTTCTCAATCCCGTCGCTGCTGTTGGCTTAAGATGGCTCGCAATAGAGTGCGGGGATGAGGATCATTTTCCTCATCCCCGCGACAGATACAGGGAAATTCTGCCTGATGCTCAGAATTCCCCGACGACATTTCCATCAGCGATTCCCGCCAGATTCGCCAGCGTTGTTCCGTTAGTGTTCTCGCTGATGAAACGAACAGCTCCGTCTCCCATGACGAAATGGGCTCCGCCGGGATGAAAGCTGCTGAAAGCGCTCGCATGTGTGCCGTTGATGCGGAAAGACGTTGAGGAATTGAGCGTGCATGAATTCGCGAGATAAGTGACGTCCTTCGGACGACCGATCCAGATGGCTCCGTTGTAAGTCATATCACCCACCGTTCCATAAGCAATTTCTCCGAGCATCACCGAATTACTGGCACCATCGACCGCGTGTTTCAGTTCCTTGGAACTGTTGGGAGCAAAGAATCCTGTGCCAGCGTCGTTCAGGTATCCATAGGTGTAACTGTTTGCGGCGTATCCATACAGCGTGGCCCAGTTAATGATGCTGCGATCACCGAAGCACGCCTGATAGTTGGATGTCCCCCAGTCGAAGCGGTTGGTGTTGGAGTTGATCTTGGGGCCGATGTCGCTGGGACAGCGATAGACGGGCAAATGCGTCTGTCCGAGCGGTTTGGCCGTTGTTGTGCGGACTTCATACAGATCCATATTGAGCTCGTTGTAGAGAGCCTGTTGATCGAGCATCGGAAGCAGCATTGTTCCCCAGCCCCAGCCGGGCGCTCCGCCGCTCAGGACCGGATACTTTGCGTTCGTTGTGGAAGTAAGGATTCGCCCGTACCAGGAGGCGGGGAAGACCCTGTGCAGATCGTGGTAGTTGTGGAGCGCGAGGCCCATCTGTTTGAGGTTGTTTTTGCACTGGGAGCGCCGGGCAGCCTCTCTTGCCTGCTGGACAGCGGGCAGAAGCAGAGCAATCAAGACGGCGATGATCGCAATGACCACTAGAAGCTCAATCAGAGTAAATCCGATTCTTTTCGATAATCTGCCAGTCCCCATGGTGGGTCATCCCATTATTGAATGTGAGTCAATCGGCCGCGAACAATATGTCCTCCTGTGTCGCGACCACAGAACAATGACGTAGAGGTCTGAGAGTAGGAGGGGATGATTCGCTGGTCATTGATCGTTTTTGCACATTGACCGACAAATCTTCTTTGGACGTGCCCGCCCTGTTTTTCTGACCGATCCGCTTCCACAAGTTCTCTGGCGATCAGCATTTCATTCAGGCATCTCCAATGCGAAACTGAAATGCGTTGTGGTTTCGAATAAAGCGATGTGGAGATGGTCTCCTCGATGAGTGTCTGCGTCGACGCACAGAGACTCTATTTTGCATTGCTTCTGAAGTTGAACGCACTTCTGCCGTCGAAGGGAAACGAATCATGATCGAATCAGTCTCGCCTTATCTCCGCGTGCGAGATGCTAAGGCTGCCATCGAGTTCTATCGGAAGGTGTTCGGGGCGGTGGAAGAATTCCGTCTGACGGAGCCATCCGGCCGGATCGGGCATGCCGAGCTGACACTTGGTCCTGTGACGATCATGATCTCGGACGAATATCCGGAATACGGGATTCGTGGGCCCGAAGCATTCGGCGGAACCGGTTCATCAATTCACCTCCTTGTCGATGATGTCGATTCGCTCACTCAGAAATGTATTGACGCTGGAAGTGAGTTGATGATGGGCCCGGCCGATCAGTTTTATGGAGAACGGACGTCCAAGGTGAAAGACCCATACGGACATGAGTGGCTTCTCAGCACCCGAATCGAGGATGTTTCACCGGAGCAGATGCAACAGAGATTTGAAGCGATGTTTCGCACCGAAAATGGATGATGTGGTCCCCTCGCGGAGATTTTTGACAGAAGCCCACGGAGGGTGAGGCGCTGGAAGACCCCGTTATGGTGCTTCGCGGACCTGAACCTGAAGGGCCCCGAGCATCCGGGTAATCGCTTCTTCTTTCTTGTTAATGAAGAAGACGTTATCCAGCACAATCGCCCGGCGTTCATTGCTGGGGTGGAGAATCAGCCGACCCGATCGGAGCAGGACAAACTCAAAAATGTCCTTGATCTCCTTGTCGATGCGCAGGTTTGGGGACGCGAATCGTTCGAGGTCGCTCAGGACCCCGTGGTGGTGCAGCAATTCATTGGGGCGAACTTCCCAGTAATCGAGGCGGGCTGTGAAAAAGACTGCGACGTAGATTCCCCCCAGCGCGAGTGCGAACAGGAAGAAGAAGGTTGAGTTTGCGACCGGATGCAGGGATCTGATGAGTGCATTCAGGTGGGGGAGAAACTCAGGACGGTAAACGATCAGCAACATGAATCCGAGTATGATCGTTGTGATTACCGAGAAAAGCAGCAGGGATGTTGAACGCGGGAAGTCGAATGCAAGGACAATCAGATTGAGTGTCAGGACAATCAGAAATGTCCATGTCCAGAAGTGAGCTGCAGCAGCATTGACGTTTTCCGTCGCGGATTCATTCCCGAAGAGCCACAGGTAAATGGCTGCGGCGATGGAGACGAACCAAGCCGGATAGAGAAAGACAATCTTCGGATAGCTGATGAGGATGACTCCCTTGTCAACTGATGGGGCCTTGGCCACTGCATCCGGGTCAACAGTGATGGTCGACATCGTATTCGTCATGGCGCTGGTCTCGTTGAACAGGGGGATCGAAGTTCATACAGCTGCCGTTCTCTTCGGAGCTGTGAGTTCTATACGGATTTGATTGTCCGCTGGATCAAGGGGACTCGAAAAACCCGAGAATTTGTGTCTCACGTGCCCAAGTGCCTCCCGGGGGGATCGCTGGTGCGATTCTCCCCGGGAGGGGCAATTGGACAAGGTGTCACGCACCAAATTTCTCGAGCCGATCCGCGTGGGCCAGTGCCAGTGGCATCAGGTATTTGGCCGGGAACTGACCGAGTCCCCCCAATCGACAACTGGATTCTCCGAAGGACTCGCTCCCGTCAAACCGGCACCGGTCGGCAACCAGCATTGTGGGAACAGGATGCCAGCTGTGTGATTTCATCTTGCTGGGAGTGCTGTGGTCCCCAGTGACGATCAGCACGGTGGGATTGAGAGCCGTGATTGCCGGGATGGCTGCATCCAGCTCTTCAATACGCTTGACCTTCGCATCGAAGTTCCCGTCTTCGCCGGTCGAATCGGTGTACTTGAAGTGTACGAAGAAGAAGTCGTAGTTGTCCCACTCTGCCTTCAGGCGGGCGCACTGATCTTCGAGCGTCTGCCCAGCGTCGAGCACGGTCATCCCGACCAGTCGGGCCAGTCCGCGGTACATCGGATAAACCGCGATGGCTCCTGCCTTGGTGCCGTAGCACTCTTCGAATGTCGGAATGGGCGGACGTTTGGCGATCCCGCGAAGCATCAGGAAGTTGGCCGGAGCATCGTTCTTGAGAATCTCCCGAGCCTGCCGGAGAAACTCTTTGGCCACTTCAACTGTTGGTTTGGACTCTTCATCCCGGGCGACAGGATCCAGCGGGGCCACACCCGTTGCCTGCGGGTCGGTGTCGTCGATATTTCCACCCAGCCCAGCCTTCCGGAAGACCACGACAAGGCGGTACTCCTTCACATGGCGTACGAAGACTTCGACGCCGGGAATCTTGATCTGATTCAGTTTCTCGCACAGCGGAGCGGCTTTCTCTGTGGAAATGCGGCCGGCGCGGCGATCGGTGATCAGGCCGTTTTCATCGAGGGTGCAGAAGTTCCCGCGGATGGCGACATCGTCCGGCCCCAGATCGAAGTCGATCCCGAGGGCTTCGAGAACACCGCGGCCAATCTGGAACTCCAGCGGGTCGTAGCCGAACAGTCCCAGGTGTCCGGGGCCACTCCCCGGGGTAATACCGGGAATGACGGGTGTGCTCAGGCCGAGGGTTGCCCGTCGGGCGAGTGCATCCAGATTCGGGGTGTTGGCGGTTTCGAGTTCGGTTTTTCCACCCGGTTGGAGCGGGAGTCCTCCCAGTCCGTCCGCAACAAGCAGGACGATCTTGGAGTCGTTCTTCTTCTGTAAACTACGGGTCAGCGTGTGAATTTCGCTCATCAGTCAACTCAAATGGGTTCGCGTTGAAGCTGTCCTGTGGACGTGAAAGGTTTCCGGGTGCCCAATGCATGATGCATGAAGTCTGCAATCTAGCATTTCAGGCCAGTTCGGGCGAGCGCGGATCGGGAGGACATTCCTCAACCGACCTCTGCGATTCTCGCAGACGACAGCAGGGGACCGAGTCTTGTTTTGTTGTCCGGGAATGGAAACACAAAGTGATCCCGGAGTCGGCTGAGGAGAGTGGGCCGGAAGGCGAGAGGAGGGCGAAATGAAAATCTCTCTGTTGGAACAGGAGAGGCCTCCCCTGTTCGAGTCACATGATCGAAAAGTAATTTTCGACAGCGAAGTCGAGTGCTTCGCGGGTCACAACGCGGGGTGTCTTTTTGTAGATGCAGTAGTTCCGGACCTGTTGCAGGAGGTCGCGCGGCTGGCAGTTCCGGAAGGGGCGATTCTTCGCGACATAATGGGTGTCGATCAGGTAATCGATGTCTTCCGGTTCGTAAAGAAGCCCCAGCTTGGGGGCCATGATTTCGAACAGCTTACGGAAATGTTCACGTGAAGGATCAGGGACTTCGATTTTGTACGGGATGCGGCGCAGGAATGCCCCATCGACGAGATCGCTCGGTTCGAGATTAGTTGAGAAGATAATCAGCTGATCGAAGGGGACCTGAATTTTCTTTCCGCTGGGGAGATTCAGGAAGTCGTAACGCTTTTCGAGTGGAACGATCCACCGATTCAGCAGGACATCGACCGGCATGGTCTGGCGCCCGAAGTCGTCAATGACGAGGGTCCCGCAGTTGCTTTTGAGTTGAAGGGGGGCCTCGCAGATTTTCGTGACGGGGTTCTGGGTCACTTCCAGCTCATTCATCGTCAATTCGCCCCCCGCGATAATGGTGGGACGACGGATTCGGACCCAGCGGGGATCGACCCCAGACAAATCGAACAGGCCTCCGTTATTTTCTGGTGGAACTTCCTCGTGGACACCCGGGTCAAACAACCGGATGATATCTCCGTCGATTCCCAGGGTCCGTGGAATCCAGACGTAATCGCCGAAACAGCGGGTGATCCGCTCGGCGATGCTGGTTTTCCCGTTTCCCGGTTCACCAAAGAGGAACATCCCCCGCCCGGAGTTGATCGCCGGACCAAGTCGATCAAACATCGATTCGGAAATCAGCAGATCAGAGAAGGCGTTCTGCAGGTCCTCTTCTGTGGCCTCCTTTCCCGCGATAGTCTGAAGCTCCATTGCCTTGAGGTACTCGGGGAGACCGACGGGGGCGGAACCGAAATAGCTGCACTCTTCGTTGAACCTGCGGGCCCGTTCACGTCCGTGATCGGTGATGGCGAAGAGGTAATCTCCCATCTCCCCGGCGGCACGGTACGAGACCAGCTGTTCGTCTTTCCACGACTTCAGATAGGGAAACAGGATCCCGAAAGGGACTTTGATCTGTGACGAAATTTCCCGGCCGAGAGCGGACCCTTTCTGTAGCAGGTATTTGAGAACGAGCTTCTGAATGTCGTCTTCCCGCAGGCCCATCTCTTCGAGGGTCTTGGGCGCATGGGGGACAAAGGGGGCGTCGTGGTCGGACTGATCCCCCAGCAATGCATTGACTCGAGCGAAGAGTTCTTCGAGGTGTTCGTGCCCACGAATGACTTCTGGAGTGAGTTGTTTTTGAACGACTCCACCGCGCCCCGCCTCCATATACACGTTCTGCAACTCGTGCGAAGCGGAGGCTGAATCCCGAAGGGATTTCGATTGTTTGAGGGTGTCCATGGAACTCATCGACTGAGCAATGACAGATCAACAAAGAGGGGCCAAGACGTGAACTGAATGTTGGTCACTCAGCTGATGCTGAGGTTGTCCTTGTCCCAAACCTACGTCATGGTTGGTGTGAAACAACGTCAGCAGGAGAATTCACACGTCATTCCAGATCGGTCAATCGATACAACCGTGACAATCCCCACGCGACAACGTGTTCGATCGCAGTGATGTAGGTTGATGTCACCAGGCACGCTTAGGGTATTCAGCGCATGAAAATGCCGAATCTTCTTGATTGGTAACCTGTTCTGGCAGTGAAGTTCCAGAGATTCGTCGCTGCAGATAGCAGGTTTGGACCGGTTCCGGTAGAATCACTCTAAAATCCTGTCACGGTTCCACTTTGGTATTCTGAAGGATGAACGGAAATCGAAGGGACGATCATTCGCATCGGACATCGCCGACGATGGAGGTCTCGTTGAAGAGCACTTCGGTTCATCCATGATCTTGTGCCTCTGATGGCGCTCAATTCCCTTTCGTTCTTGAATAAGGACTGATTTCATGAAGCCCAGGCGTGAACTGTTTCCTCACGTCATCGAAATGAACCATCAAGCTCGCCGCCAGATGGGTTGTTGCGTTTACCTGGTCCATGATGGTGACGAATGGGCACTGATCGACATTGGGTACACCGATACTCTGGAAGACATCATCACGATTATCCGGGAACTCGATTTCCCGCTGGCGCACTGCAAGTACCTCATCGCAACGCATGCGGATGTTGACCACATCCAGGGGATGAAGCGTGCCAAGGAGATTATGCCGCAGGCACTGGTTGTGGCACATCCTCATGCAGCGGCTCTGATGGCGAGTGGAGAGCGGATCATGACCTATGCCGAAATTGCGGCACAGGGAATTTCGATTGAGCTTCCGGCCATCACGTGCGACCAGACCATTAATGAAGGGGATGTCCTGAAGATTGGCAATCTCGAATTGCAGGTCTGGCACACCCCCGGTCATGCGCCAGCTCAGCTGTCATTCCGTTTGGGGAACCTGCTGTTCTCTGGCGACAATATCTACCGCGATGGGTGTGTCGGAAACATCGATGCTCATCACGGCTCTGACATTCCCGCATTCCTTCGTTCCTTGAAGCGAATTCAGGAAAGCGATGTGGAATGGTTGCTCCCCAGCCACGGGCCGGTCTTCAAGAAAGATAATGCCCACATTCAAAAGACGATCGATCGTCTCGAACAATACCAGCACATGGCGGACTTCGGGACCTGTGCTGTTGACTGGCCTCTTCTGGATGAATGGGACGAAGAACTGGCACGGAGCTGATGGAATCTCGGCGAATGCAATTCCGCTGAGCCAGTCTGATCAAGCATAAAATCCAAGAATCAAGCGGCGTTCGATCGATCTCCAAATCATCGAACGCCGCTCATTTTTTGGCCTGTCAACATGCCATCTGCCAAGTCGACCAGAATGTCAGTCCAGTGGTCTGATTACTCCACTTCGACATACAGGGTGATGTCGACATCACGGACCTGGGGATGGTTCGTCTTGAGCGTGATCTTTCCTTCCCGTCCCGGTCCCCAGATCCCTTTGGGGCTTCCAGGGGGGACCTTAAAGAACAGGGAATACCGTTCCTGAGCAAGCTCTTTCCCCGTCCGTTCTGGCTTCAGACGTGCCTGAACGAAGCCGGGGTCGCTGATGGTTTCGAGAATCTTGAACTCCTCATCACCGGGGGGAATCATGACGGTCAGTTTCGTCTCTTTCCCTTCCGCAGAAGAGATCTTTCCGAGGTTTAACATCGGGCCCCCGGAGGTCCACTGTGGACCAATGACAGTCATCGCCCCGGCCCGTCGAGCGGAGAGTGTCAGCTCGAACTTCGGATACTCTTCAAGATTTGTGTAGATGGTGATGGTCTCTTCAACTTTTCCGGGCTCAGAGATTCCTGCCAGCTCCCCTTCCAACCGATATCCACAGCGGAGAGAGTTTCCGTCTTCCTCCAATTCTTCCGGAGTCAGTTTCGTCTCTTTCAGAGTGACGCGGTCGGATGAGGTTTCAATCTTCGTGATTTCAAAGTTGTCAATCACGGCAGACTGAATCATTCCGCGAAACGGAGTCGGGTTGGAATTTGTCAGGACCCCGAGTTTCCATCCGTCCATCGGCTGGATTTCGATCTCCTGAAACATATCTCCTTCAACGCCAATCGTGAGTTCCGGATTCTTCGGATCATTGGTCCAGATGGTTGCCGTCTGGGCGAACGGACCGACCGACTTCGGCTCCCACGAAAGATGGATGGTCGCTTCGCCTCCCGGTGGGATTTCCTGATCCTTCAGGCCGGCGACGGTACATTTACACTGAGTCGGTCCTTTGGCGATCTTCAGCGGGGCGGTGCCAGTGTTTTTGATGATGAAATCGTGTTCGCCGACTTTCCCCAGTCCCATGCGACCGAATTCGTACGTTTTTTCGGGGAGTTCTGCGACGGGCAGGTCATTCCCTTTGGCTGGCTGGAACGGGTTCTTCTTGTAGTAGTCCTTGTCAGGATCCTCTTTCTGTTCCTCTTCTTCGGCGGGAGTGGTTGTTGGCCGTTCGAACTTCGATTTGACGCTATCCGTTTTGACAACAGTCGTCTTGGAAACAATCCAGGAGAACGCATAAAGGCAAATCAGAAGAGTGGCCAGAGCGGCGAAAATCTGCAGCGGTTTCACGGCGATTTCTCTCTCGACTGCAATAAGAAGATCTGTGGAATCGACGGATCATTATCATACGACGACGTAGATACGTCGACCAGTCAGTCTGGCGGGAACTCTCTGCGGAACAGAATCATTCCCCTTGAATTTTCAGGAGTTCCTGTCGTTGGGATTCCGTGAGGAACTTGTCGACATGGCCGCGTTGCCGGTTGATGTCATCCAGCTGCAGAGCTGTTCTGGAGGCCTGTTGTGCGATTGCGGGTTCGTCGGCGATCTGGGCAGCAATGGCCAGCTGCCGTTGCATTCGGGAGTCGTTGGGATACAGCTCTACGGCACGCTGCGCTGCCTGTAGTGCAGCGATTGCGTCGTCGCGGTTTTGCGTCCTTTCGTAGCGCTTTTGCCACCATTCCGACAGGGACCGATAGTCCTTCGGAGAGCGAGGATCGCGAGCGATGGCCTGTTGTAATGCCTCCACACCGAGCTGGAATAGATCCGAAGCGTCCTGGAACTGCGTTTGCCACTGAGCGAAGTGCAACTGGGCCAGGTCACGATACGGAGTGGCTGAAAGGTCATCTGTCTGCGTCGCCCGGTTGAGTCGGCTCATCGCATCGTACGCTGAATGATACGTCATCGATTCCTGACGTGCCTGTTCGATCAGGCTTTGTGAGCTGACCACGGGAACCAGTCCCGTCCAGATCCCTCCAACAAACATTCCTGCCAGAAGAACACTCCCAACCATGACTCCTTGAGGAGGAATCGTCAAAAAGGCGGGGTGGGGGAGCGTTGTCATCAGAATGAGAATCAAGATCAGTTGCAGCACTGCGGGCATTCCAAATCCCCCCGCTCCGAGGAGGTGAATGAGAATTGCGGTTGCTGCAGCAAGTGATGCTGGGAAGCTGAATTGAAAGAGAGGAAAAATCTTCCTGAAGCCGAAGAACAGAATTGCCATCCACCCAGCCGCGATCCCGCACAGAGACTGATCGAAAAATCCCTCAAACAGCCATTCCTCCATGAGAATCAGAGTGAAGGTCCCCATCCCAATGAGGACTGCTGCCGGGAACAGGCCATCGGTTGACGCCTCCTTCTCCTCTGACGGCGGATTGGCGTCATCCGGCAACAGGGGGCTGAACCAGCCGCGGAGGCCCCATGGAATCACAAGGAGGATCAGACCGGCAAACGAGAGGATTCCTCCTGTGGCCCACGACTCCAGCACCATGTTGTGCGGGTCGAGGATCTCTTCGCTGGCCCCAGGAAGTTTGTAGGCGTAATAGTGCTGGCGAAAATTCCCCGGCCCGACCCCCCAGATGGGGTGATCCAGAATCATCTGGACCGTCGCCTTCCAGTACTCCATGCGGTATTCGAGACTTTTGGGGGCTTCGCTCAGGACTTCGCGATCCAGCCCGCCGAACAACGTCACGGCGATTCCTAGAAGAATGACGGCGGCAATTCCCCCTCCTCCCCAGCGGAGAAATGTTTTGCGATAGGGCCCCGGTTGCAGGACGAACTTGAGGACCAGCAATCCAATACTCAGTATCAGACCGACGACTGCGGTTCGGCTTTTGGTCAGGAGCAGACAGATCGTCACCAGCCCGAATGCCACGATTCCGAACAGAAGCCTCATCCGATTCTGACGCGATGAGATCAACTGCCGAAGCAGGTCGGCACTCAGGAACCATCCCAGCAGGAGAAGTGCAGCGAACGTATTTGCCAGGGCGAACCGGCCGATCGGCTCACGGCTGTCGCGGGTCCGGGCGAGGAGCATTTGTCGCCCCCCTTCTTCCATCATAAGGACATCGGAACCCCATTGTGACCGAAGTGTGTTCAATCTGGCCTGTTCAGAAGCCGAAAGAGTCTGTCCGGAGATCCGTGCGTCATGGAGGCGAAACAGATCCGTCAGGTCACGTGACTGTTGAGGGTACCAGACGACATGTTGCCAGAGGCCCAGGACTGAAAGAGCGATGACGCTGATGAGAAGAACAGATGTGAGCAGTCGTTGGAAGGTCGTTTTATGAATGACTCCCTTTAGAAGTCCCCACGTGACTCCGAGCGAAAGCCACTCCCAGAGACAGTTCAGTGCGGCGCGCTTGTCTCCCGTTCCGAGAAGGACACATGCAGCGGAGATCAACTGCCCGCCAATCAGCAGCCCAACCGCACCATCGGCAACGCCGAAGGAGACGGACAGACCGGTTCCGCTTCGGGCCTTCATCCACAGGCAGACCGCCCCGAGTACCAGCCAGCTACAGGCAATCCAGAGAGTATTCCCCTGTTCTACCCCTTCTGCCGGGACGAATAACCGGCACAGAATCAGGACAATGATCGTCATCTCCCCGGCGGTCACCAGTGAGAGCAGACGGGCACTGTTCCCCGCAGAGGTGGACCGTTGACCGGATGAGGCTGGGCGTCTGGACACGATGTCTGTCGAAGTGGTCAAGGGGATTCAGAGTGACTCAGACGGGGCGTCCCTGCCTGTGTTCTCTCCTGTCAGAGATGGTGTCTCCATTGTATGGCCGACCGACCACGGTTGCATGTCTTCACGTCTGCATCCCTTCTGCACGTCTCAAAGGGGGGGGCCTGTGACCCGTTACTCCTTCAGATTCGGGAGCCAGATGCGAAAACGGGTTTCTTCTGGAGTGGAGTCGACAGAGATGGCTCCTCCGTGACGTTCAATAATTCTCCAGCATTTTGAGAGTCCAAAACCGAGTCCTCGTCCGGCAGCACGACCGGAGAAAAACGGGTCGAAGCAATGCTCCCGCTCCTTGGCCGTCATCCCCGGACCATTGTCGGCGACCTCCAGTCGGACTCCCGGGGGATTTCGATCGTTTTCATGATCGCAGAGGATCTGGATTCGACGTTCCCCTTTCTGGTCTTTTCGACGATCATTTTGCAGAGCGTGGATGGAGTTTCGCAGAAGTTCTGCCAGAACAATGGAGATCTGTGTCTCGTCCGCCTGAAGTGCCACAATCGCATGTTCGCTGAATCGGCATTGAATCCGGGCGTCGGACAGCTCGGTGTCAAATTTGGCGACGACGCGGCGAATCAGGGTATTGAGAGTGAACGGGGACCGCGTGATGGGTGGGGGATCGGCGAAGAGCATGGTGTCACCGATCATGTCTCCAATTCTGTAGGCCTGTGCTCCGATCGTTTCCAAAGCCCTTCGATTTTCCGGGTTCGTTTCATTCTTGAGCAGCAGAGAGGCGCGGCCGATGATGCTTCCCAGCGGGTTGTTAATCTCATGTCCGGCTGCAGCGGCAAACTCCGCCAACGATCGGAGCTTGGCTTGCTGAAGTTGGGTGTCATATTGAACTGCCCAGGACAATATTTGTGCGGCCGTACGAATCCACAGTGGGGGAATTGGTTCCCATGCTGCCGCATCCCGCAGACCGAACCAAATTAAATGGGAAGCGCTCTCATCGGCGATGGGATGAAACGGGCGCCAATGAAATAAATTGGCGGACGGATCGGGAACGGAAAGCCCTTCCTCCGGACTCTGGAAGCCCGGAAGTGAGTCACGTTCGACGGTGTCCGATCGAGCCTCTACCAGAGTCAGGTAGCGCGTCGCATACTTAGGAAGATCGTGCCACAGCAAGGCGACTGGAGCGACACCAAATTCCGACCGGCAGAGCGTCAAGATCTCTGCGGCGACAGCCTCTGCGCCTCGCCAGGGGCCTGCGCTTTGAAGAAGACGTTCGATGCCGGAACCCGATTGGAATCCGGCATCGAACGGTGATTCATGACCCATCACAGCATCCCGTGCTGAGACCTGACAGCACCGCTACAGACACAAAGGGGATCCAGCCTGAGGTCGGCGTCCCCCGTCCAGAAATTCGGCACAGCAGGTTGCATTAGGTGAGCACGAACGTGCCGCTCAGGTGGAGACTTCCATATCCAGCTGGCGGCAGACCCGTTGAATCAGGGTGTCGACTTCAAATGGCTTCTGAATGAAGTCATTTGCCCCGGCATCCCGGAGTTCCTGAATCTTGTCGGCTTCAACCATTCCGGAGATGCAAATGATTTTGACGTCGTCCAGGGTCGAATCGCTTCGAACCCGCTGGCAGACTTCTTTCCCGTTAATATCCGGCAGCATAACATCCAGAATAATGGCGTCAGGATGGTATTCCTTGACCATCATTCCGGCATCAAAGCCGTTGTTGACAGTGCGGATGTCAAATCGCCCATCCGCTTCGAGCGCATCGCGAAGCAATTCGACAAGATCCCGATCGTCATCGACAATCAGCATTTTGCGTTTTCCACTTTCCAGAGCATCCGTGGGAATTCCGTTGTCCTTCATGAACTTGTAGAGGACATCACGGGGAATTCGACGAAATCGGGACCCCGGAACGCGAAAGCCTTTGAGCTGCCCTGAGTCAAAGCAGCGAATGATCGTCTGCTGGCTCACTTTACAAATTTTGGCGGCTTCACCCGTCGTAAACACTGTTTTCATCGTGCTCCAATTCTCCCTTCAGCCACTGGTCGGGCCGAGCACACTTGGCGTCCCTGCATGAAAACGAAAGCCTTCCTTATTGCCGAACGTCCGGACAGTCAGGGGCAACAACGATTCCAAAACCACGGAGGTGATCGTGAGAAAGGTGTCAGAGAACCTGAGAGTTCGGATCGTGGGCATCACTTGGCTTTCCTTCATCCGTGAAGAGTTCGCCAGGACTATCGATCCTTCCGGAGATACGGAGATTACCGACTCTCCCACATACCCCGATTGTATCCATCCCTCTATTTTGGTCAATGCGGGTTAATTAGGGAGATTCAGCGAGAACATGCCGCTCAGGAAGACTGGCGGAAATGTTGCGGTCCGGCGAGATGGGATGCTTCAAGTTCTTTTAAGATTGGTACTTCGGGATGGAAGGCTCCGCAACTTCTTCAAGGAGGCGGCGAATGATTGAATCGGAATCCAGTCCTTCCGCCTGTGCCTGGAAATTTGGAGAAATTCGGTGTCGAAGGACAGGAATGGCTACCCGTCGGACGTCGTCGAAGGAAATGGTCGGACGTCCATCCATTGCAGCCATGGCTCTGGCTCCATGAATGAGGTACTGGCCCGCTCGGGGACCAGCTCCCCAATCAATGAGCTCACGAACGAATTTGGGAGCCCCGCTGTCGCTCGGTCGGGTGGCCCGAACCAGCCGGGCCACATAGGTGATGATGATCGGGGGGATCTCAATCTGGTTAATCTGCTTCTGAAGAAACTGGATCGACTTGGCACTAAGAACCTTGCGAACTTCCGGCCGTTCTCCGCGAGTGGTGACAGAAAGAATCCGCTCTTCTTCCTCCAGATTGGGGTAATCCACCTTCACATTAAACATGAAGCGGTCAAGCTGCGCCTCGGGGAGTGGATAGGTTCCTTCCTGTTCGATCGGGTTTTGTGTCGCGATGACAAAAAACGGATCTGGGAGCTGGAACGTCTCCTGACCTGCGGTGACTTCCCGTTCCTGCATCGCCTGCAACAGGGCAGCCTGAGTTTTTGGCGGGGTTCGGTTGATTTCGTCGGCCAGAAGGACATTCGTAAAGACGGGGCCATGAACGAATCGGAACGAGCGACGCCCAGACTCCGTTTCTTCGAGGACATGGGTCCCTGTGATATCCGAAGGCATCAGGTCCGGTGTGAACTGGATTCGTTTGAAATCAACGTCCAGAATGCGTGCGATCGTGCTGACGAGGAGCGTTTTGGCCAGTCCGGGGACTCCGACAAGCAAACAATGTCCGCCGGTGAAAATGGCAGCGAGAATTTGCTCGATCACATCATCCTGCCCAACGACCACCTTATGAAGTTCATCACTCATCAATTCACGATGGCGTTTGAACTTCTCCAGGAACTCGTCGAAATCACGTTTATCAGAAGACAATGGATTCCCCGGTGAGAGACGATGCTTTAGCTCGCCGAGCAATGACCGCATCTGGCATGAGCTGAATCTGGTTCCAATGGCCGATTTTGCCAGTCGCCATCCTAACGAGATTCGAGGTCCGGGAAAACGGACTCTCGGGAGATGATTTCGCACTCTTCGGGAGTCTCAACTCGTGTGGAAATGCCCTTCAGAAGTAATTCGAGCGATCCGTTTCCTAGTCTGCACTCATTCGGCAGAAATTGCCGGTTGCGGGTCATCGATTGCCGTCCAGTTGAAGGATGATGTCTGCTGCTGTTCACATATTTCAATGCTTGGTCAGGAGTTATGACTTTTGGCCTGATGCCGGGGCAGTTGGGGATTGATTCGGATAACCGGCTTTGCTGGTGCGATCGGTGCATCGGGAAAAAACGTTACGTCTGTCACAATCGGTGTAGTTTCTCATGGTGACAGACCGATAAAGGTGACAGGTCTCCGCCTGTGTGTTCACGTAGTCCATCGTGAAGCAGGCGAAGAGGGCCAACAGGAATTGGGAATTCCTGTCGTATTGCCGTGCCACCCCAAGAAGGGCTGTTTGGCCTCCCAGTCAAGGACGTACAGATGCGGATTCAGACCTGGATGACAGCGGTCACCTGTTCAGCCATGCTGGCGGCGGCACAGACTCCCTGCCGGGGACAAATTCCGTTTACCGAAGGGGGATCTGTCTACAGCATGGATGCTCCGGCGAATCCTTCCTATTTCAGCGGATTCCCTGTTCCCCCTCAGGCAGGATATTGTGCCCCGTATTCGACCGGCGGACCTGCTGACCCTAATGTTCTCTACCCCCAGGGGATTCCAGAGGGCTTTCAGCCATGGCCTCAGATCAGCCCGTTTGACCCCGCGAATGTGGGGCAGACCCAGCATTTCAACAGTGACGGACTCTGGTTCAAGCGGATGTTGTACCGCCGCCGTGATTACTTCGCGAATATCGGGGTGACAGCGGTTCAGTTCCGAAATGTCGGGAGCGCGATTATCGGCTCTCCTTATATCCCGTCCAACACGGATGGTTCGCTGGCGGGACCAGGAGTTCCTGTGGGCTTTGCCGGAGTCCCGACCGGATCGACCATTGGAGATGATTCGAACGGTTACTTCGTTATCAGTAATCGAATTCTTCCACTGCCCGCCCTTTCAACGACGGCGGGAGAATATGTCGAGAACCCGAACACGAACCTGTACCCCATCTGGTCGACCAGCATCCTTGGGAGCCCATCGGCAGTTGCAGGGATTCAGGGGGAACTGGGCTTCTTCAATGAAGACGACACCGGTGTGAAGTTGACTGGTTGGGGAGCGATGGAGGCGGAGACAACCTTCCAGCGAGGACGGGAATATTACAACGGAATCCGAATCAATCAGAACCTGATCAATGCCATTGGTGGGGGGCTTCTCACACCAATGAACGGAAATATTCCGCTCTACAATGGCGAGCCTCTCCCGGGATTCCCTGAAGTAGGGAATGGAAGCACGGCAAAATATGACGTGATGTACCGGTTGAAAATGTCGACGACAGCCGGGGGAGCGAACCTGAGCCTCTATCAGCAGCCAATCTACAGAAACTCTGGAATCAAGTTTCGCCCGATGTGGGGAGCCCGTTATCTCTACATTGATGAAGCCTTCGGGTTCCGGGGGATCGATAGTGGATTCAACTACGATCTGACGGCCGACGGAACCACCGGTGGTGGGAACAACAACAATAATAACAACAACAACAATAACTCGGGTGATCCGATTTATGCGGATACGTCCAGCATGGTTCGGCTCTACGACATGTATGTCGCCACGTTGAATAACAAGGTGGAATCCAATCTGGCTGGTCCTGAAATCGGACTTCGATTTGATCTTGGAAACTCCCGGTCATTCAACGTGTGGGGAGAGTCAATTCTCGGACTCATGGTCAATTACGAACAGATCGAAATGACCGGCGAGAATATTGGTGATGCCCTGACCGATGTCCGCTTCCGGGGATATCTGACTCCGCGGTTCCTGGCGGATGGGGTTGATTCGAGCTTCCGCAACAAGTCCAACAGCACTCATCTCTCACCGACGTTCCAGCAATCGGTCTTTGCCGAAATGGACATCATCGGGGTCGTTCCTGTCCTGAAACGGATGGCGATTCTCGACGAGTCGACGTTCCGCGTTGGGTACACAATTCTCTGGGTTGGCGAACTTGCTCGACCAGGAGATTCCATTAAGTGGCAGGGTTATCCGCTCACTCCAGAGATTCGCCGGGACCGAACATCATGGTGGGCTCAGCAGTTCACCGCCTCGCTCAACTTCAACTTCTGAGGGTCGAGGTTCTGAGGACAGAGGTTGTCTGAATTGATTTTCGATTCGCCGCACATCCAACCTGTGCGGCGAATCGTCTTTTCGTCTCTGAATATTCACTGATATTCACTGGTCCAGATTGAGCAACGCCCCATGAAACGTTTTCAAAACGCAACTGTTTTGATTGCTGGAATGTGGACTATTGGCCTGACGCTCGGAGTGGGCTGCTCTCAAGGGCCGGAGGGGCCACAGTCCGTCGAACTGCGGACAGTGGCGGCTGCGCACTCAACTGCTGAGCATTCGACCATTGTGTCGACATGGCAACTCACTCCCGAGGAAATCAGGGCGTTTGTTGACGTCGTTCAACGGTTACCAGGGAAGCAGGTCCCGGAATTTGTCGGGGCGGATCTCCCCCGGTTGACCTCCTCTCGCGGTCTTGAAGCTGCGATTCAGGAATACCGACACGCCATTCGTTTGGGGGTGTCTCCCGGACACCAGTCGGAAATGTGGGCGAAAAATCCGGCGCTGCAAGTGGCGTTTCAGGAGATGGGGATCAGTCCCATGGCCTTTGCGGACCTGATGGTCCGGATCAGCTGCGCGTGGAGTTCATGGAAGATTCAGGGAGAGTTGTCGGTCTCTCAGGTCCGGCAACAACTGGATCAGCACATCGCCCGTCTGGCTGCATCGTTGGAGCAGTCCGCTCCGCCTGATTTGCAGGACCAGCTGGAGTCTCTCGAACTGTTGGTAGGCCGATCCGAATTACTGGGACTTCTCGAACAGGTGCCGCGTGAGAGTATCAAGGCGGTTGCTTCAGCTCGGGACGAACTCCGACCAATCATGCCATCGGATGATCAGACTCGGCAGCTTGCGGAGGATCTCAAAACCCAGGCTAGGATTCTCCGCGTGGGATACTAGATTGCATCTCACGAACGTATGCGTTCCAGCAGTGGTAAACGCCTGGATTGAGCGACACGTGAGCGTGACATCCCCTTGGGAAAGGGACAGAGCCAGTCCTCCGACCGGCCCTGTCTTTTCCGCGAGAGAAACCCGGTTCGCACGAGCTTCCTTGATAAGAACTTACTTCAGTTCTGCAGAGAAATTGTGGACTGTTCCCGCTGCGACTGAAGGGCTGCTGTGAAAATCTGATGAGTCTGTGCTGCTTCTTCAGGCGTTGCGCAGTGGAATGGTTGAGACATTCCCGCTTTCCCATGGGCCAGTTCATCGCAGAAGGCTGCCCACATCTGCAGGATGGAATCGCTGAAGCCGAATTCAAAGATTCCCCCCGTGATGACCGGATAGGCCGAGACGTGCGGGACATCCTGAACATGCCACGATTGGGGTTGTCCGCTGGAGTAGGGGAGTGAAGCGAGCTGCTTGGGAGTTTGTGTGCTGAACCGGGCGCTGAACTCGGTTCCGTACACATTCAGATACCAGGTGTTTGCGTGACCCGGAGCAATACGCTTCGTTGAAATGACCATCGGGAATTCCTGATCATTCGTTTGCACTTCGCACGCGAGAATGGCGTTGTCCCAGGTTTCGCAGGGAACTTTTTCTCCTTTCCCGTTGGGACGCTCCTTGATGATATTGGAGAGGAGTGCCCGCACGTTCCGGGGAAACCAGCCCATTCTCAGCGGAACATGCAGTGCATGCATTCCGAGGTCGCCCATGCACCCATATTCTCCATTGATATCGATCATCCGCTTCCAGTTGATGGCTTTGTTCGGATCGAGATCGCTGGAGTGCCAGAAACCGGCATCAACTTCGATGATTTTCCCGAATCTCCCCTCCTGAATCCATTTGATGATCTGGAGTGCCCCCGGGAAGAAGGGCAACTCCGATGAACATCGAACAAGGACGTCCGGATTCGCAGCAATGGCCTGATTGATCTGGTCATTCGCTGCCTGATCGATCCCGAACGGCTTTTCACCAAGCAGGTGTTTGCCCGCATTGATGATGTCGACGTAGATTCGGGCATGCAGGTTGTGAGGAACGGCGCAATAAATCGCATCGATCTCACTGTCCTGAAGCAGGTCCTGATAGTTCCCCGTCACCCGTTTGACGGTCGGAACACGATCAGAAAACCATGCTGCTGCCTGCTCATTGGGATCACAAACTGCTGTGATAACCGGCTCAACATCAGTCGTGGCAAGGTGGCACCAGCGACCGATTGCCGAGGCGAACTCTTTTCCCATCAGGCCGCAGCCGATCACACCAAATCGAATCTGTTTTCGCTTGCTCATTGGAAGCTCATTCGGAGTTGTCAGAAAAGGGGAGTGGGGGAGACGGCCATTACTTCAGGAATTGCGCTGCTTCTTCCGGAGAGGCCCCATCGTGGACGACTGCCATCAGCGCTCGCGTAATGCCGGCGGGGTTGGAGTGTTGAACGACGTTGCGCCCATAGACAATTCCGGCAGCTCCCTGTTTGATGACTTCAGCAGTTCGATTGAGAAGTTCCTTGTCATCCACTTTTCCGCCACCCCGCACGAGGACAGGAATGTCCCCGGCAATGCGAATGACATGATGGTAATCCGACGGGTCATCAGTCGGGTCGGCTTTGATGATATCCGCACCCAGTTCGACCGCTTGACGGACAAGCGGAACGATCTTGTTGACGTCCCCGTCAACCATGTATCCGCCCGCTTTTTCGTTTGGCTGGAAGACCAGCGGCTCGATCATCAGCGGCATCCCGTACTGATCGCATTCCGGTTTGATCTTCAGGATATTCTGAATGCACTGATCAGCGACTTCCGGCTCTCCCGGAATGCTGAACAGGTTGACGACCACGCAGGCGGCATCCAGTCGCAGTCCCTGAATGACGGGCTGTTCAATCATCCGGCTGAAAAGGGTTCGCGGAAGAGACTTCCCGTACACATTGGCCACATCAGTCCGCAGGACCAGCGATGGCTTCTGTCGTCCGGGGATGGACTGGAGATAGTGAGCCTGCCCTACGGTCAGCTGGATTGCATCAGGAGCGGCTTCAACCAGAGTATGGACAGCCGATTTCACATCTTCCAGACCGGAGAGGAATGAAAATTCATTGAAAAAACCGTGATCAATAGCGACATCAAAACAGCGGCCGGATTTTGCATTAAACAGACGCTTCAGGCGTGGAGTTTTCATAGCGGAACGAGATTCTTTCCTGAGTAAAAATTAAAAATGGAGTGAACTGGCTGTTTGGGGTTCACCGGGGTGAGGAGAGAAAACGCTTCTCTCAGTGATGTCTCGTGGATTCGGTCTTCGCCGACTTCTCTCTTGTGAAGGCTGGTTCGTTTCCTGACAGGACCAGATTCAGCGAGGAGGGGAACGCTGGTGGGCCGAGGCGTTCCGGGGGGAATGTGTCCGTTACCAAAGTGTTGATCTCCGCCCACTCTGCGAATTGAACTGCAGCAGGCTTTTCCCACTTTCTCGCGTCGGCGACGAGAATGTTCTGCCGGGCCCGTTGAAGGATCTCCTGTTTCATCCCCGCTTCGGAAAGCTCTGTCGTGCTGGCTCCTGACGACGAAAGTCCCGAGGCTCCCAGAATGGCGAAATCAACTCGAATCTGCTTGAGCCAGGACAATGCAAATCCGCCAACAAGCGCTTGACTGACGGCGCGGTACTCCCCACCGACACAAGTGAGGCGGGCGGCGGAGTCTCCCAACTCCATTAGCAGGCGTATCGAGTGTGTGAAGATGGTGATGTCAGGCCGGGCGGAGAGTTGCCTTGCGACTTCGACGCACGTTGTGCCGGCATCGAGATACACCACGCAATCGCGAGGGATGAGTAATGCAGCCGCCTGCGCAATGGATTGTTTGGCGGGCATGGCCTCCCGTCGTCGTCGGTCGTATGTTGGTTCGCCTCGCAGGCTGTCGCGATGAACCACCCCCCCATGGACCCGCACGATCTCCCCCTGTTCCTCCAGCTCAAGCAAGTCTCTTCGTAATGTGGAACGGGAGACCCCCAGGTGCCGCTGGAGGAGTTCAACGCTTGCCGAAGGCTGCTGCTGAAGCAGGTCGAGAATCCGTTGATGGCGGGAATGAACGATCATGAACAAATTTGACCGTTTTGTTCACATGGCTGCAACCGAGACGTGCGGTGAAATGTAGCTGTGTCGCAAGTTATTTTGTCGTAATGCCTTGTCCGCCTCCGTTGCGTGACCAATTTGATGGTCTCCCCGTCAAAATTCTGTCTTGGCAGGCTGAACGAATTGATTAAGTTCTTTGACAATCGCTCCGGTTTTGTCTATTTTAACGATTCTCAGGTCGCTCCACGTGTGGACTTTCGGCATTGCAGCTGTCGATCAAGACACCACGGGAGACTCAGATGAACTTGCTATTCGCATTCTGGAATGATGAATCGGGGACGGTCCTGTCGGCGGAGGCGGTTCTGCTCGGGACAGTAGGTGTTGCCGGGGGAATTGTCGGACTGTCGGCAGTCTCCAGTTCGCTGAACGAGGAACTGAAGGATGTTGCCTTTGCGTTCCGCAGTCTTGACCAGAGTTTTTCTTTTGAGGGGCATCGTTCTCCCCGAGCTTGGTCTGCCGGCTCCAGCTTCACTCAGAAACCGGTGAAGGAAGCGCACGAGGAGCTCCAGAAACGCATTGACGAGCTTGAAGATGCTCTGCGTCGAGAGGCGGAGGAGTCTTCAGAAGAGGCTTCCGCTCAGGAGACTGAACGTTCTGCGTTGAGCGAATCTTCCAGCGGTATTTTTTCAAGGGAACAGGTGGTCGATACAGGCTGGCAGATTGATGGTCCTGTCCTCCCGGCCCTACGTGATCGGGAGTGATCGATCTGGGGGAATGAATCTGAAAATGATCAAGCGGCGATGATGGATTAAGCCTCTCGCATGCGGCGATCCTGTTCGTCAGGGAAAACGTTTCAGGTGATGTTGATCTGTTGGTGTCGTAAGCCTTCGGAGAGGACGAAATCAGCAATTTGGGAAGTCAAGTGGAGTCTTTTCTTTTCCTGTAAATTCTTCCGGGATCGCTCGTTGATGCCGAAGGTCGACTTTAACGACGAGAGAATCTGTCTGAGTGCGAGAAAATGGACTTTTGGCAGGAATTAGATTCTTGTGATCAGGTTGAGTAGTCGAATTAGATCACAGAGACGCCCTGCGTTCCTGAGTCGGGAGAGTATGGGATCAAATCCGGAATTCGTTTTCAAAAAAAGCTTTTTTTGTTGACTTGTTCCGGTATGCCGTCAAGAATCATCAGTACGTTGCAAGTCCCATTTTGCCGCCAGCACCATTCTTCCCGCAGCGCTTGAAAAGCATGATTTCTGAATGACTTTTCGCGCGACACCAATCTCAATATTCGCGTCTGAGCGTCCCGATACTGGTTGGCGTTCGACATGAAGGGGATCGGGTTGTCAAGGGAACCGGGGTCTGGGGAAATTGTGACGTTGGATGGTAACGACGTCATTGGGCGTCCCACAGGTCAGATCTGTGGAGCCCCGTCAAATATTGCCGGACCATTTTCACTATCAGTTAAAGGGGAGACTGACGAATGGAGTTTTCGTTCGAGGTAAATCCTGACCTCGATATTGCCATTGGGACCGAGCTGTCAATCGATGAGTCGGAGTTTGATCCGGAATGTTTAACGGATGATTTCGATTATTCGAATCTGGACCCGCTGTCTCCAACTGGCGCCAAGCCTGGTTCTGAGGACAAGGTTCGCATGCTTGCTGCTCGATATGCTGCCGGTGTCCCACTCTGGCACGAAGATGATTGTTACGATCACGGCCCGACTGATACGCTGGATAACTTCAGTCTGGACAACAACCGTGACTATGATCTCGATGACGACTTCTAAGAGTCGATCACGCCGCTCGGCTTTTGTGGCGCTGTCGTAAGGTTCCATCGTTGTTTAGCTGCACAGAGGATGATGTGCAGCTAAACCGGATGGCTCTCATCAGGACGCGACGAAAAGCCGTGATGCTTTGTACGGAATCGATCGTGATTGGCATTATTGATTATGGGATGGGCAATCTCCGCAGCGTGCAAAAGGCGCTGGAGTCGCTTCAGGTCCCATCGAGGATCTTGACTTCGGCCGATGAAATCGGCACTGTTTCCGGGCTCATCCTTCCGGGTGTTGGTGCGTTTCGCGATGCGATTGCCGAACTTCACCGACAGGGTTTCGTCCCGAAAATCCACGAATTCATTCAATCCGGGCAGCCTCTGCTTGGGATTTGTCTGGGAATGCAGCTCCTCTTCGATCGCAGCTTCGAAGATGGAGATTATGAGGGACTGGGAGTGATTCCGGGCGAGGTTGTTCGCTTTCAATCCGAACCCGGCCTCAAGATTCCGCACATGGGGTGGAATTCATTGCTTTTCGATGCCCCTCATCCGCTGTTGAAGGGGCTTGTCAGCGGTGACAATGTCTACTTCGTTCATAGCTACCACGTGCAGCCTGTGTCGGATGACGTGGTGCTGACACGCACACAGTATGGATCGCAGACATTTGCGTCGATGGTGCATTTCGGCAATGTCTACGCTGCGCAATTTCATCCCGAAAAAAGCCAGAAGATCGGGCTGAAAATTCTGAAAAACTTTGTCGAGATGGTTCAGGAGCCAGCCGAACTCGGAGCCTGAGGACGTTGATTTGTGCCGTCAGGCAGCAAGCTACCGTGTTTTCGGCTCACTCAATCAAAATGACGGAATCGTCGTCGACTTTCAGGCTCGCTGAGATGGCAGCAAAGATGGCGTCGTAATCGTTCCGTTCGTGGTCGGTCACCTGAGCCATTACAAAAAGAGTTCGCCCCCCGACTTCCAGTGCTCGCAGATAGACGCAGTTAATGAGTTCCATCGAGACGAACTCCAGATTTCGCGCCAATGCAGGTTCACCCAACAGTATCGCACTGTCTGTGTATTCATCGATCTCATCATAGACCGACTGGAAGGCCTCAATCGCTTCGGACATCACATGCTCAGCACGCGGGCGGCGTTTGAGAATTGTGACGGACCAGAACGGCCCTTGGTCAGACACGGTCACTGTCTGGGCATCTTCCTGAGACTCCTCAGAGAGTTCCCAGCCGGCAGGAAAAAGAAACGAAATCCCATGCCGATGGTATTCGTTTGTCAGCTTCTTCATTGGTCGCATCCTGATCACGAACGAGGCACGGGGGTCATGAAAGCGTTGCGAAGACTTCTTCCGCAGCGGCGAGGGTCGCTTGAATATCCTCCCGAGTGTGTTCAACGCTCATGAAGTTCGCTTCAAACTGGCTGCAGGGGAGGTAAATCCCCCGATCCAGCATGCCATGGAAGTATTTTGAGTATCGTTGCGTGTCGTTCCTGGCAGACACAGCATAACTGGTGACGGGTTCCGGATTGAAGAACAGGGTGAACATGCTCCCCACCCGTGGAACGGAATGTGGAATCCCCGCTTTGGTCGCCAGTTGCTCGAGTCCCTGACAGAGTTCATTGGTCCGTTCTTCCAGCTGGGCATACGGCTGACTCTCTTTGAGAACCTGCAATGTGGCGATTCCGCTTGCCATAGCCAGTGGATTTCCGGACAGGGTTCCCGCCTGATAAACAGGACCGACGGGAGAAATTCTGTCCATGATGTCGGCTCGACCTCCGTATGCTCCAACGGGCATTCCTCCGCCAACAATCTTACCAAGTGTTGTCAGATCCGGAGTGATTCCGAATCGCTCCTGTGCTCCCCCGTAGGCGAGCCGGAATCCGGTCATGACTTCGTCAAAAATCAGGACGGTTCCATGTCTGGTGCACAGCTCTCTGAGTAATTCCAGAAAACCGTTCACCGGAGCGACAAGTCCCATGTTTCCGACCACTGGCTCCAGAATGACGGCCGCAATCTTGTCGCCCTGCTGCTGAAACGCCTCTCGAACAGCATCCAGGTCATTGTACTGGAGGACCAGAGTGTCCTGCGTACATCCTCGAGGAATTCCCGGACTGGAGGGGTGCCCCAGCGTGAGGGCTCCACTCCCAGCCTGAACCAGCAGAGAATCGACATGGCCGTGATAACATCCGGCGAACTTGATGATGATGTCCCGTCCTGTGAAGCCTCGGGCCAATCGAACGGCACTCATTGTTGCTTCTGTGCCGGAGTTGACCATGCGGACCTTTTCGATGCTGGGGACCGCCTCAATGATCATTTCGGCAAGGATCGACTCCAGCTCTGTCGGCGCCCCAAAACTTGTTCCCGTTTCGAGTGCTTTCTGCATCGCTTCGATCACACGGGGATGCCGATGACCCAGAATGTGTGGTCCCCAGGAGCCGACATAATCGAGATAGCGATTCCCATCCACATCGTAGAGATATTGTCGGTCGGCGCGTGCAATGAAGACAGGATTCCCTCCGACTCCACCAAATGCCCGGGCCGGGCTGTTCACTCCACCGGGAATGACCTTGAGGGCCCGCTGAAATTCGTCGTGGCTACGTGTGCGTTGCATAAGTGAAGGGTTTTTCTGGCTTAAAAATCGATGAATTGAAATCGAAGGGCTGAAGGGACAGGGCGAGGGTATCGACTCGGGCGGAGAAGATTGGCTTGGGAACCGTTCTATTCTTTCAGCACCATATCGATACAGAAGACCGCTCCCATAATCAGGATCCGGATCGGATTGTCTTTGGGAATGTCGTCGGAGATTTTGACGATGTAATTGTCTGCGCTGGTAAACATCTCCTTACCGAGTCCTGACCATTTCTTGGTGACCTCTGCCAGCTGGCGTCCCTGATGCGTGAACGAGAAGTTCCATCCGGTCCATTTCCCGTTGAGCTCACACAACGGCTGATCATCCTGTCCCAGAACCTGAAATGCTCCTCCGATGGAGAACAGTTTCTGTTTGAATCCACCGACGCGGGTTCCCTCTTCGTCCAGAACATCCACCTTCGAGAGAAACAGGCTGACTCCGCGGGTCACACGAAGGATGGGCTGGCCATCAGGTGCCGTCAAGTGGATGTCGAAAGGAGTCTGCCTCTTGAAGTCCGAAAATCGCAGGAGTTTGGTAAAAAAACCGAGATTCGGCTCGCGGCATTCCATGAGCAGCTCCCCCGTCTCGGGGTCGTAAACATCAAATTCGTTGACTGCTTTAAACAGCCCGACATGCTCTTTCACCAGAAAGAGGTTGTGCATCAATGCGGGGTGCATGCGAACTCCCGTGGACGTAAGTGCGATCGGGCCAAGAGCCATCTTTCTCGAATATACGGATGTTCGGGAATTCGTGGCAAATGCCGCGAGGGTGTGGGGGGCGGGCGAAGGCTGATTTCCGGGATCTGTTGAATCCTGTTCCGAAGAGCTGACAGAGAGACGCGATCGTATCGATCCTGACGTCGGCACCAGAGTTAGGAATGGATTCGTCTGTGAGGACGGACTGGGGGCGATTGAACCGCACGGGAGCCATATCACATGGAAAAAATGTGGTGTAACCCCCTTTCAACCGTACCACTTGCTCTCACTTGACCGTATAAACAACATTAAAACAGCGAAATTGAAACAGCAAAATCTCCGTCCACTCCAGCAGGAGAGGCGGTCTGGATTGGTAGGCGGTTCTGGTCGTGCATCTGACTGACGAAACTTGTTGTGTCTGTTAGTGCGATTCCATCCGTTCTGCCAGTCGTATTCTCACAGGTCCCGTGCCCATTCGTTCGGCGCATCACTGGAAGTATCCGATCATTTCTGACATCACCTCGGAGCAGCATCCATGAAGTGGTTTTTCCTCGTAAGCGGATTTCTGTGTGGGCTGGTTGCTCCATCCGCAGTTCAGGCCCAGGGGCTGATCTGGTCGCTGCCAAAAGATGGAGAGTGGGTCCGATATGAAGGGACCTATCAACAGGAAGTGAAACGTCCTACCGTGAGTGAAGGGGACCTGACGATCGAATTCAAGAAAGTGGTCACCTTGAAATCGGTCGGAGTGGAAGAGGCCGAATACGAAGGGACCACTCAGCCGTGCCGATGGGTTGAGATCAAGGCTGTGACGGGGAAACCCTCTGAAAATGGTCTGGATGTCGGCCCCGGGGGCGTTCGGCTTTACAAGGTGCTGATCCCGGAATCGGCGGTGAAGGGGGAAGTCTTCCAAACGGTGGAAGATGAGCGAAAGATTCATGTCTCGCTCATTCCGATCGTGAAAGGGTTCCGGAAAATCGGGGACGGAGATGTGGAAGAGGTCGAATCAGGGGCCTTGAAAGTCTATCCACTGATTGCGTTGCTGCGACATTATCAGGATCTCGAAGAAACCAATGGGGAAGAGTCCGTACAGGTCCCCGCGGGGACTTTCCCTGCAGTGACCTATCAGGGGACGATGGTGACGGAAACTCCCGTGGAGCGATCCATCAATACGGGAGAAATTGTCCGGTCTGACAAGATCCCGTTCGGCGTGGTGAAATGGACTGCTCAGTCTGTTGTGGAAAACAAGTCCAGCACAGCCCCACGGTCCGATTTCACGGAATCGATGTCGATTCGTGAGCAGATGGAGGCTGTGGAAGTTGGGACCGATGCAGAATCCGAACTTCAGCAGAACTGAGTGACTCCGGACGGGTCGTGTTGCGTATTGTGGATCAACTCCGAGATCAAAGCGTCAGCGGCTGTCGTCGATGCGGTGAGAAGATGTCGATAGAGAGTCCCCTTCCGGATCTCAGGGGAGCACTGGGACTGCTCGACGACGTTGAATGAGATGCTTTGTTTCGGGTCACGATGATTTCAGAGAGATTGTCATGGCAGTACTTTTGTCGATTGGCAAGAAGGCCCCGGCATTCACCCTCCCCGCAAGCACTGGAGGAAAAGTCAAACTCAGTGAGTTTGCCGGAAAGAAAAATGTCGTGCTCTATTTCTACCCTCGGGACAATACCCCGGGCTGCACTACGGAAGCGTGCGACTTCCGGGACAATCTGGCTCGCCTGCAGGACCAGGATACCGTGGTCCTTGGGGTAAGCCCGGACAGTATTGCCTCTCACGAGAAGTTCGCTGCGAAGTATGAACTTCCGTTTCCGCTGCTCAGCGATGAAGATCATGCTGTCGCAGAGAAGTACGGTGCATGGGGGGAGAAGAAGAACTACGGCAAGACCTACGAAGGGATCATCCGTTCAACATTCCTGATCGGAAAAGACGGAAAGATCAAGGCGATCTGGTCGCCGGTTCGCGTCAAGGGGCACGTCGACGAAGTCGCTGCCAAGGTTGCCGAGCTGAAACAGGGAGAGGCGGAGTGAGGGGGGAGAGTTCTCCGTAAAAGAAACTGTCGACTCTCCGAAGATCACTCAAACCGTGGATTACTTCTCCTGTCCCCTCAGTTCATCGGCGCGGATTCTCTCGATCTGCCTGCGAATTTCTCCGATGAGTGTGGTTTGCAGTGCCTGCAAGCGCTCGAGCCCTTCGAGGTCCTTGCGAATCTGTGACAGCTCTTCAGCTTTCAGAGGCTTTGGCAGTCTTGAATTTCGAGTGCGTTTCCGTTTCGCACGATCATTTCCAACGGTCATCTCAAACTTTCATCAGGTGCCCGACTACTGAAATCCTAGCGGGGAGACTCATTTAGAAAAGAGGAAAAAGCGGTCCCCTGCGGGATGGGTTTCTTGAGCCTGAAATCTCTCACAAGCTGGCTGGAAATACCTGCCATGAAAAGGGGAAATGTATTTCTGACGCTGTTGGGGCAGGGGGAAAACCTGTTATTCTCTCGAAGCAATCGTGACAGAGCAGTGATTTCACTTATTGGTGGAAGTCGATGTTTGCTCTGTTTTGCGGCACCCCGAGGGAGGAGGACGGTCAACCCGTTCTGATTCCTATTCAGTCAAGCGTTTTTCTGACAAAGGCGAGATGCATGGCGGTCAAACGAATTCTGGTCACTGGGGCTTCGCGAGGGATTGGGCGCGGATGTGCTGTTGAGCTGGCCCGCGGGGGAAATGATGTTGCGGTGAACTTTCGCTCCCACCCGGAGGAGGCCGAAGAGGTCGCCAATGAAATTCGTGCCCTTGGTCAGCGAGCCATTGTGGTGCAGGCTGACGTCTCAAAACAGGACGAAGTCGACGCCATGGTCCAGAAGGTCGTCGACGAATGGGGCGGAATTGACGGGCTGGTGTCGAATGCGGCCTACAGCGATCGGGAGCGACTGATCAATGCGGACATGGAAGGGTTCAGAAAGACAATTGATGTCAGCATGTGGGGTGGATTTTATGCCCTGCGGGCGGTCGCGATTCAACCGGTGAAGCAGGGGCACGGAGGATCGATTGCTGTGATCAGCTCTCCTCATGCTGTGATCCCGATTCCCACAGCAATGGCATACAACATGGCGAAGGCAGCCATTGATCACATGGCACGGACGGCAGCGATCGAGCTGGCCCGATACCGGATTCGCGTCAATGTCATTCACCCCGGCTGGATTGATACCCCGGGGGAGCGGAAGTTTTTCACTGAAGAACAGCTTCAGGAAGCCGCCAAATCGATTCCATGGCAGCGAATGGGACAACCGGAAGAGATTGGCCGGCTGGTCAACTTCGTGATGAGCGACGCCTGCGATTATATGACCGGAAGCACGCTCCTGATGGATGGAGGGATTTCGCTTCCGTGGTGGTCCAACCGGGATGAAGGGAAACAGTAGGTTTCCGGTTCACCTCTCGATGGCTTTCTCTTTAATCGCCACAAAGCTGATAATGATGATCTCCTCCTTCCCGGCATGAATACCACGAAGGAGGAGACATCGAATCATCAGAAATCATTGCGAGGGATCAGGACCTGGCTGCTCCGTCGACGGCTTTTCGCCATTCGTGAGCCATCAGCGCGGCTCCGGAACTGCTTGGATGAACGCCATCTCCGGCCCAATGTTTGGGTTCGGCATATGCGAGAGCGCGGTCAAAGGCTGACTGGAATGGGACAAAGATCGCGTTGAATTCCTCTGCCATTTTTCGGGCGACGGCACGGAAGTGATCGAATTCCGGGAACCAGCTGTCGTCGATGGCTCCACATTTGAGAACAAATGGTTCGCAGATCACCAGGGTTGTTTCCGGGAGGGCATCCTTCGTCCGGTTCAGCAGAGCGCGGTAACCGCTTTCGTAGATTTCCAAGGTGCCGTCGTACTTGCCGTTCTTGCGGTGCCAGATGTCGTTGACCCCGATGAGGATGCTCAGCAGGTTGGGCTTCAGGTCGATGCAATCCTTCTTCCATCGGGCGTCGAGGTCCGGGACCTTGTTTCCACTGATCCCCCGATTGTAGATCTTCAGACCGGATTCAGGGCGGTCGACAAGGAGCTGCGAGGCTGCCAGCCAGGCATACCCGTTCCCCAGCGTGGACTGAATATTGGGAGTGTCTTCTGTATCCCGGCTGCGCCTGGTATCGGTAATGGAATCACCCTGAAACAGAATCACGCTGCCATCCGGGATGGTAGCCGAGGGATTCTTGGCAGTCTGGGCCTGAGTGGTTGAGCCGGTAACTGCAGCGAGCCCGGCAGCGGCACCAGCTGCAATACTTCCGGTGAGAAAATTACGGCGATTGGTGGTCATCGGATTGATCCTCGAGCGGGAAGGGAATGGAAGTCCAGTCTGGATTGTCTGGTTCATGGGTTACCAGAACCAGCCTTTTTTCTTTTTGGGTTGCTCCGGGCCGGATGGATTCGGGGGAGCCATGGTTTCCGGGGGGGTGTTCAGGTCTGAGTGAATGACTTTGTTTTCCGGAAGGAGAACAGCGCTCAGAATCCCTCCTTCGCCTCCAGACGTGTCCACCAGAACGCGATGTGGACCAATGGTCACTTTGGGGACGCGAACATGTCCCGAGACCACGATCTTTCCACAATCTCGTGGAGGCTGTTGGAAAGTGAGTCCCTTTGAGCAAAGCCACTGCGGGCGTGTCAGCGAAAAATCACGCTCCCACAAAATGGCTCTTTGGAGTTCGAACGGCACAGCCGGGTCCAGACCGGCATGGACAAAGAAATATTCGGGGTGTTCCACACACCAGGGAATGTTTTCGAGCAGCTGACGGTGCTTTTCAGGGATGCGCTCTCTGAGAGCGGTCAGATTTCCGAAATCTTTTTCCCCGTATGACTCGAATGTGGTTTGACTTCCGTAATGATCCAGCCAGCGTGTGGACCAGTCACAGTATTCCGGGGTGCGGATGATCCCCAGAGCAGCTGCCATCGCATATTCATGGTTTCCGCAGACTAACGTCGTTTTGGGGTGCTGTTCCATCGTCTGGAGAATCAGATCGATGGCCGTTTTGGGATCGGGGCCTCGGTCGACCAGATCTCCAATGAAGACGATCCAGCGATCCTGATAGTCCGGAAGCTGGGCAAGCTGATTGAGTACGACTTGAAGCTGATTCACCTGGCCGTGGACATCTCCAATGACAGCAACAGGCCCTGTAATTTCCTTGGCAAGTTCCACGAAGAGAGACCTCTGATGTTGTCCGGGGTGAGTTAAACAAGTGAGGAAGGAGCCTCATTCTAGAGCACTTGAGCAACTCGAGAAAGAACGATCTGCGGATCTCAATCGTGGAAAAAACCGTAGAACTCGCATTTTAGAAACCGGAATAACTCAATATCCTCGCGATGTTTGACCCGATAAAGTCCTATGGACGGTGGAAAGAATTCCGGTTGCATCGATGCAAATGGCTGATTCCCGGCGTTCAGTACCGAGAGTCCCCGGGCGGGGGCCGGCCTCATTTGACTCTTGGCGCATGGGTAGTTGTCGGGCACAATCCGGTTACGCAGATTCTCCAGTTGACCCAAAAGGCGCGGTTGCCTTGTTATGTCCAGTATTGCGTTCACTTCTGTAGGGGATGAACTTCCCGTCACGCTCGGCAGCATTGCCGAGTTTGCGGATGACCCGGCTGCATGCATGCGTCAGCTCCGGGCTCGTCACGGAGAGGTTGCTGCGCTTCAGGAAGGAAATCACCGGCTCCACTTTGTCTTCGGACCGACATATACGCGACAGGTTCTCTCCGACAATCAGCGATTTCACTCCCAGTTCTTTGCCATCCGTGGTCCTCGGCGTTCAGCCCAGCGACGGGTCACCAGCGGCCTGCTGACAATGAACGGTGATCTTCACAAGCAGCACCGTCGCATTGTCATGGGGCCATTTCAGAAGCGAGCTGTCACCGCCTATCACGACATGGTTGTCGGCGTTTCCGAGTCGATGCTCTCCCGTTGGAAGCTGGGGGAAACTCGGGATATGGCTGACGAGATGACTCAGTACATGCTGCACCTCACCAGCAGCATCCTTTTCGGGATCGACATGCCGGAATTTGCCTGCCATGTCGGAGAGCTGACAGAGCGCTGGGTGGCACTCAATCACGAAGCTGGTCCCTCAGCTTTTTCCTCAACTGAGAAAACCTCAGATGCCTACGAGCGACTTCTGGTGGCTGCGGAGGAGCTGGAAGACGCTGTAAAAGAGATGATTCGGATTCGACGCAACGGAAAGCTCGGATTTGACGTCCTCTCACTTCTGATCCGGGCACACGAACAGGAAGAAGGGGTGACCGATGAACAGCTGATCGGTCACATTGTTCTTCTGTTCGGTGCAGCCCATCTGACTTCCGCCCATACTCTGACATGGACGCTGTTCCTTCTGGCCCAGCATCCGGAAGTGATGCGGAAGGTCTACGAAGAACTGGATCAAGTGCTGAATGGGAACACTCCCCGACCGGAGGACCTGGATTCTGTTCCCATGCTGGACATGATGCTCAAGGAGAGCATGCGCATCCTGCCCGCAAGCTCCTATTCCCAGAGGGTTGCGGCTGAAACCGTTCCATTGGGGCCATTTACATTACAGCGTGGCGATCTGGTCATTTTCAGCCAGTTCATCACACACCACATGCCTGAGCTGTATCCTCAGCCAGCTTCATTTCTGCCAGAGCGCTGGGCGTCGATCAATCCATCTCCCTACGCTTACTTCCCGTTTGGAGCAGGACCCCGGATGTGTGTTGGGGCCGCCTTAGGGATGATGCAGCTGAAGATTTCGCTGATGATGATGCTCTCGCGGTTCAAAATGACGATTGTTCCGCATTCGGAAATCAACCCGCGCATCCTGTCGACGATGCTATTCCCGGCCTCTCCTGTGCCGGTCATCCTCTCACGTCATGACGGGAATTTTGAATCGTCTCCTGTAGGTGGGACGATTCATTCGATCGTCGATCTCCCCAAGGCAGCCATCAGCCGCCAATGGGTCGCCTGAACGGCTCCAATGAGCATTCAAACGACGCTCAATCGAGGGGCGGCAGCGTGTTCAGGTACGCAGCAATTGCCTGCGCATCTTCCCGAGTCATGCGAAACGGGGGCATCGGAGGCCGAGGGACATATCCGTTCGGATTTTTTCTCGTCTGGAGAAACCGGATAAACTCCTCTTCACCCCATCGCTCCGGTAAGGATCTCAGGTTTGCTGGCTGAAACCCCCATACCTGACTCGGATAGGGGGAATTCAGGGGGAAGGGGGCCCCCGCCAGGAGCTGTCGTTCCAGAAGATTTCCATCTGCGTCTTTGGGAGTATGACAGTAGATACACATCGCCACGTTGTGGACCAGATACTTTCCCCGCTTCTGCTGCGGAGTGAGTGGTTCCTCACAGAGTGCCTTCCCTGAACAGAGGGGAATCCACGTCATGCAGAGCAGGGCAGCCATTCTCCCAAATTGATTCTGGGGCGCAATCGACTTCATCACTTCAACTCCTTGGCTGGGATTGATTTCAGGGGATGGATCAATTCAAGCACAGCAGAGCCGGTTGGCTTGCGGATTCCGTCGCCGGATCGTCTCGTGATGTTTCTCAGAAGGGGCAGTCTCAGGAGCGAACGACCTTCTGCGCCATTTTACTGCCAGAATGTTGTGATTTCGTTGAGACTGAAAAAATCGTCGGATTTCTCAGGAGTGGTGAAGCGGATCGTCTGCGTACGAACGTTCTGAGTTGACATCGCTGAAACGTCCCCCAATGATCGTCCCCTGTTCAAGGTCAATCACCGATCGTCAGCGTTTTTAAAGGGGCTGCGGAGAGATCATGGGAGCTGAAGCACGAGTGTCCGAATTGAAGCTGGAATTTCCTCCTGTCCCAAAGCCCGGTGGGGTCTATAAGCCGGTCGTCCAGGTGGGAAATCTGCTGTACTTTTCCGGGCATGGCCCGTTGCGTCCGGACAAGACGCTGATTACCGGAAAAGTGGGACGCGACCTGACGGAAGCAGAAGCCAAAGAAGCGGCCCGGGTGACGGGGCTGACGATTCTCGCCACAGTCCGTCAGTATCTGGGGAGCCTGGATCGCATTGTCAGAACAGTGAAGCTGCTCGGGATGGTGAATGCCGTCCCTGAATTTGAAAACCATCCCGCCGTGATCAACGGTTGTAGCGAGCTGTTCCGGGACATTTTCGGGGAGGACGGCGTCGGCGTCCGCAGTGCGGTCGGAATGGGATCACTTCCAGGAAATATCGCGGTTGAAATTGAAGGAATCTTCGAGATCCGTGACTGACAACCGCAGCCGGATGCGCATTTGATCAGCGCTGCTGCAAAAGAGTCCTGATAAATTCGGGTGAAGGGAGTCGCTTGGCTTCCTTCGCCCGGGAGTCTCTTTTACACTTCGGGAGCGGTTTCGCATCTGTCGTTCTCAGCGGTCCGATGGGGCCGATTCCAACATTTTAGCCCTTGGCAGACGGTACGCATGGCCATCCTCGTCGATCATTCCACCCGAATCATTACCCAAGGTATCACTGGTAAGGCGGGACTGTTCCACTCGCAGAAATGCCGGGAATACATCGCTGAATTTCGCCCGAACGAGAACGTTCTCGTTGGGGGAGTCACTCCGGGGAAGGGGGGAGAAACTGTTGACGGATTTCCCGTCTTCGATTCTGTAGCCGAAGCGGTTGAGAAGGAGGGGGCAAACACCTCTCTGATCTTCGTCCCTCCTCCATTTTGTGCAGATGCCATTATGGAAGCGGCCGATGCGGGAATCCGGCTCATCGTCGCCATTACGGAAGGAATTCCGGTTCTGGACATGGCGAAGGTGAAGCGTTTTCTGCAGACCCGTCCCGGTAGCCGGCTGATCGGTCCCAACTGTCCGGGAATCATCACCCCGGGAGTTGCCAAGATCGGGATCATGCCCGGATACATTCACCGACCGGGGACCGTCGGTCTGATTTCAAAGAGCGGGACACTGACCTACGAAGCCGCATGGCAGCTCGGGAACCATGGGCTCGGACAGTCCACGGCGGTGGGGATCGGTGGTGACCCGATCATCGGGACAACGTACATCGACCTGCTGGAGATGTTCGAAAACGACCCGGACACCGAATCGATCCTGATGATCGGTGAGATCGGGGGAGACGCTGAGATTCGGGCTGCGGAATATATCCGCGATCATGTCACGAAGCCTGTTGCCGCCTTCATTGCCGGGGCGACTGCTCCTCCGGGGAAACGCATGGGCCATGCCGGGGCGATCATCTCCGGTGGCAGCGGGACCGCTGCTGAAAAGAAGGCGGCTCTCGAAGCTGTTGGCGTGGTTGTGGCGGAAAGCCCTGCGGATATGGGAGACGCTGTGAAACGAGCCATTGCCAAGGCAAAGAAGTAACAATCCGATCCATTTGAATCGCCCTGCCTGCACAGCGTCGATCGCATCAATGCGAGACCCTGTGCAGGCAGTTTTTTGTTGCAACACCAGACGATGGTGGGGTACGGATCGATCTGCTCTGGACGTCACTGAAGCGGTCTGATGTTATCCCTGAGGAGGAAGCGACGCCCCGGGGTGAACCCATTCGACGGTCCCGTCGTCCCAGTGCTCTTTTTTCCAGATCGGAACGCGAACTTTCAGCTCATCGATGAGATATTGAGAGGCCTCATATGCTTCTTTGCGATGGGGAGAACTGACGGCGATTGCGATACTTGTTTCCGTCAGCTCCAGGCGTCCCAGCCGATGCACAATCGCCAGACGGCTCAATGGCCAGCGGGAACATGCTTCATTGGCAAGCTCCCGCATCTGTGTGAGTGCCATTTCCGGGTAGGCCTCATAATCCAGCCAGAGTGTGCGACGTCCTTGGGTGAATTCCCGGACCGTTCCCAGAAACAGCACAATCGCTCCGGAATCAGGCACACGGACATATTCCACGAGAGCGTTTGATTCGATCGGATCAGAGACAAGGTCGATCCGGCAGCGATCATCACCCTGAGCGCACTCGGTCATCAGGAGCTTTCACGGTCAGAATAGGTGAATGAGACAACCTTGTTGAGGCACGATCTTGCTGCGTCGTTTCGTGACACAGTTCAAGTCGACACGACTAATCATCCCGCAGGTGGAAAAGCCGTTTGAGGACATCCAGCATCCCATGTGGAGTCCCGGTGCGGGCTTCGTCCCGAAGAGTTTCCAGAGGGGGATGCAGCAGTTTGTTGACGATACGGTAGATGGTCTTTTCGATCGCCTGCCGTTCCCGTTCTCCGAGATCGGGGAGCTTGCGGTAAAGGATCTCCAGTTCCTGTCGGCTGATTTCTTCCCAGTGCTCCCGCAGACGTTTCACCACAGGCCCGGTGGCTTTGTGGTAGACATCCTGCATGAAGCGTTCGGTCTCTTCGTTGATGATCTGCCGCGCTTTTTGAACCTCCTGCATCCGGCGAGTCCGGTTTCGTTCGCACGTCGCTTCCAGATCGTCGATGTCGTACAGAAATGTATTGTCGTCGATATCGCCGATAGACGGTTCAAAATCGCGGGGGGCTCCGAGGTCGAGAATAAACAGCGGCTTGGGGCCGGTTCGCTTTCGGATCTGTTTCATCATCGGGAATGTCACCACAGGGAGGTGTGCCCCCGTTGTGCTGACGATGACATCGGCCTGTGCCAGACATTCCTCCAGACAATCCCACTCAC
>CALLWY010000285.1 GCA_938015865.1 uncultured Planctomicrobium sp. | reverse complement strand
CAGGATGAGGGGGCAACGGATCTGTTCAACAGCGCCGTCCATTTTCTTGTTGATGCCCGGACTCAACTCGCACTGGCTGGGGACCACGATCAGGTTCGGATTCTGGATGAGAATGCAGAAGCACTGTTTCAGCGGGACCCCACCTCATTTGCTGCTGTTGATGCCGGGGCACATCTTGTGGAACTGGCCCATCAGCTGGCGCAGAGGCACGCGGAAAGTGATCCGCAATGGGCACTGGCATTTGCCCGTCAAGCCCGATTATTCGCAGAACGGTTCCCACAGGAAACCAGCAAAGCCGCGGTCAACCTGATTGCCGCTGGAAAGATGTGTGAGCGTCTGAAGCTTGATGACGAGGCGGAAACCTGTCTGGCGGTCGTGGAGCAGATCGCTCCGGGATCCCCCTATGCAGAACAGGTGGCCGGATCCTTGCGGCGTCTTCGACTCCCCGGGCAACAGTTGACCCAGTTCGGCGGGTCAACATTTGATGGGGAATTCACTTCGATCGAACGCTATCGCGGGACTCCATTGATTATTGCCTTCTGGGCGTCGAACTCAGAGGAGTTTCGCCAGACACTCCCGACGATTCAGTCGCTCGTGGACGAATCCCGAGGGAAATTGAAGGTCGTTGGAGTGAATATGGACCGGGATGAACGAGCCGTCGAGCGTTTTCTTCTGGAAACCGGGATCGACTGGAAGCAGATCTTTTATTCCGATCCAGAGAAACGGGGACTTATGAATGTCGTCGCCCGCCATTATGGTGTGACAAGGGTTCCTGAATACTGGCTGGTCGATGCAGATGGGGTCGTTCGGAGTATTCATCTGGACCCGATGAACCTGAAAGAAGAAATCGAGCTGGCTTTGACTCCGTGACGATCGCCGCATACCGTTCGACGCTGTCGGAATCCGGTCCCGATTCCAGTACAGAACGAACAGGTGGCCACGGCTGACGTGGTGATTTCCATGGCGATGATCGAAATTCAGCACGAAGTTCTTCCGGAACAGGCCGGGCGACTTGATGTGCTGGTCCAGAGTCTGACGCAACGTTCCCGTGCTGAGGTTCGGGGGATGCTGTATCACTCCCTTGTGCGGGTGAATGGGCATCTCTGCAAAAAGGGGGGGATGATGGTTGCTGCGGGCGACCTTGTCCATGTCTGCCATGATCCTCACACTCGCTATAAGGAACCGGCACCGGAGAGGAAAAACCCCTGGTTTCAGGTGCTCCACGAAGATGAACACCTGATTGTCGTCGACAAATCGCCCGGAATTCTCAGTGTGCAGACCGATACTGGGGGGCAGAGGACCCTGGTCGATGAGGTGACACAGTACCTGCGACGTCGGCACAAATCCGCTCGGGCGGTGCCGGTCCATCGTCTGGATCGGGAGACGTCCGGGGCACTTGTTCTCGCGAAGTCACCACGGATCGCAGAGGCGTTGATTGACCAGTTCCGGGTTCGAAAAGCGGAACGGGAATACGCTGTCATCGTTGCCGGAAAGGTCGATCAGCCGAAAGGAACCTTTCGGACCTATATGGCGACGTCCAAGCGTCTCCAGAGGTACTCCGTCCGCTCCGGAGAAAAAGGGGAACTGGCCATCACTCATTTTGAAGTGGTCGAGTATCTTCGGGGAGCGACATTCCTGCGGGCCACGCTCGAAACGGGCCGCCGGAACCAGATTCGTGTTCATTTTTCCGAGGTCGGGCATCCCGTTCTGGGGGATGATCGCTATCGACCGGCTCAGGCAAAACATCCCGCGTGGAAGGCCAAGCGACTGGCGCTTCATGCAGCGATTCTTGGGTTCGTTCATCCCGCGACGAATGAAACCGTTCGTTTTGAAGCCCCGATGCCAGCTGAGTTTGCAAAGTTTCTCCGCACGCAGACATTGCCCGGAAAGTAACTTCGAGTCGAGTTGAACAAGACTCACATTTGCGGTCTCTGATCCCGAGTACGCTGCATCGTCACTCAGGGGCCCAGATGGACGCGCTGGGCGAAGTTTTCTGCAGGGAAGTGGGGAATTCGACCAGAATTCCGTCTGAGTCACCCGGCGAATTTTGCCGGACTTGAATCAAAATTTTCATTTTTTGGTTCAATATCCATCTTGCATCGGCCTAAAGGGGAGGCTCCGGCTTGTCGCAATCGGCAGGTCTGGCTACTAAGACGTCTTCAACTCAATCCTTTCAGACTCGCTGTGTTCTGCAGCGGGCTACGTTGTGGTCGGCAGACCTCCAGCAACGTCTCGGTGACTCTCCCCGTCTGAACCGGTCATTTCCGACTCGTGGTGAGCGCGCGTCAGCGTGCTTATCGAGCGAATCCGGAGAACTGCCAGTTCGGTGTGGGAAATCATTGAGCGTCGGGAGGTCAACGGGCCATTTCCCATCACGGCGAACCCTTTCCTCCCTTCCCCTTCGCCTGAAATGAATAAATCCTTCACGAAACTGTCCTCGAATCGGATTCCGTTTCCTATTCGCCGGGCTTTGATCTGCCTGCTCTGTTTCCTTTTGGGAGCGACAGCCACGACGCCCGCATGGTCGATTGAGCCTCCCCCACCGGCAGAACCATCGGAGGGGGCGGGGGAACTTGTGTTTCCAGCGGATGAATCAGGATCGCTGGCATTCCCTGATGCCGCTCCGAATGTGATCAAGGGGCGGCTCCAGCAGGACCCCGAGAAAGTGGACTTTGTCCGTGGCATCGATGGTCGCATTGGATTCATCGGGCTCTCGGCATTTGGTCGGTCGGAAAGCATCGCTCCGTTCGAACTCTTCCCGTATATCCAGTCAGAGAACCTGATTCTCTTCGGGGATTTTCGTGGGTTCCTTGATATGCATCACCGCGTCGGAGTGAATGCGGGGGTGGGGCTGCGCTTCATCGATCCGACAGAAACGGCGCTCTTCGGCGTCAACGGGTTCTACGACGTCGACGACACCAGCGGGCGAACCTATCAGCAAATGTCTGTTGGCTGGGAAGCTCGTCTGGAGCGGGCAGGGCTGTTCGGCAACGTCTATATGCCGATCGGAGATACCGAAAAAAGCCTCGGCCAGACGATCATCAATGAGCGGTTCTTCAACAACAACATTCTGTTTGATGTGCAGAATCGCGTCGGAAAGGCGATGACCGGTCTGGATCTGAATTTCGAAGTCTTTCTGCCGGGAGAGTTCTTTGAGGAGCATCAGGTGACAGCACTTGCTGGCTGGTATCACTTTCAGGGGGATGGCGTTGCCGATGACATCAATGGATTCAAGCTCCAGCTGCAGGGATACGTGATTCGCGAAATCGGAACTCTGGCCAGTGTGACTCATGATGATACCTACGGTGCGAAGTTCAACATCGGAGTCTTCTGGGAATTTGGCAGTCGGAAGCTTCCGGGACCGAGCCTGTATGGTCAGCTGAGACGATTTGTTGATCGTAACTACAACGTCATTCTCGCCCGCAAGAACAACTACACACGCGACGTCGTTGCCCGGAAAGCGGATGGGTCCGCCATCATTGTCCATCACATCGACAGCAATGCGACCGGCGGCACCGGAGCATTCGACGATCCGTTCAGCAGCATCACCGATGCCCAGAATGCTGCGACGCAGGCAGACATCCTCTTTGTTCATAGCGGTTCGTCCCTCAGCGAGACTGTTGTCCTGGGGGATGGTCAGGCGCTCATCGGAGAAGGGGCCAGCGTCCGGATGACGGATGCCCGTTATGGTTCCTTCTTTGTTCCCGGACGTGCCTCGACGGGAATTGTCACTCCGGAAATTCGCAACTCCATTGGCGATGCGATCTTCATGGGAGACAACTCGCTTGTCTCCGGGATCAATATTGTCAACGCCGGTGGGCGGGGAATCGTGGCGACGAACGCTGAGAATATCCGGATTTCCAATGTCCGCATTGAGAACTCGGCCGGAGATGCCATTGTGCTTGATGGTGTGAGCGGCGGATCAGTCTCTGATGTCTCCATCAGCGGAAGCGGTGGGAACGGGATCTCGATTCTTAACATCGATGACGTTCTGGACCTCAACAACATCTATGTTGAAAACGTTCAGGGGAACGGAGTTCATATTGATGGCGGGCTGGGACAGATCAACTTCAGGGATGATCTTGTGATCAAGAACACCGTCGGAGCGGCTCTCCGCATCGAGAACCTCGAACAGCTTGTTGAGGTCGATGATAAAGGGACCACCACCACAACAGATGATGAGACAACCATTACTCCAGCGACAGTCTCAATTGAGAAACTGGTCGTTCAGAATGCTGGAGGAGGGTTCGGTGCAGGGGTGAGTACCAACAACAACGAGGGGCTCATTCTCCTGGGAGAAGTCGATATCGAAACCGAAGGGGCTGCCGGGGTGGAGTCCCGCGACGACTATGGCTTGTATGTCGGCAAGGGGAAAGTCAGCAGCAAGGATGCTCCTGCTCTGGATATCGAAGGCTCCCATACCAATATCAACCTGACGTCGTTGTTTGCTGATGGCGGAACCTACGGAATTCGCGTCGTCGATTCGACCGGTTTTGTCGCGATCTATGGCAATGGGACCAACACCAGCAGCGGAGGAGAAATCAAGAACACTGATGTGGCGATCTACATGGAGAACGCCGGAAGTGTTGGCGTGCAGACGCTTGACTTCACCGGAAACGGGAAGATTGCTGAAGTCGATACGGCTGAGGCGCTCCATATTGTTGGATCGAAAGTCACCGGTACCACAGACATGCTGATTGACGCACGGAACCTGACCAACCTTCAGGTCCGCCAGTCCTCCTTTGAGAACAATCCGATCAGTTCTGGTACCGGCATTCGCTATGTCGTCGACAAGACGGGAACGTTCTCCGTATCCGTCAGCAACAACCTCGCAGTTCTGTTCCCGGGGACGTTCATGAGTGTCGAGTCCGAAGCAGGAGCGGAGACTTCCTCACTGACCCTGGCCTTCCAGCAGAATGCTGTCGAAATCGATCAGGCGGGAGCCCGTGCGCTGGATGTCAACTGGAATGGCCCACTGGTGGCCTATGCGACCCAGAACACAATTGGCGGCTCGGGAATCGGGCAGACAGCCTTGAAGTTTGTCACCGGGGCAGGAAGCAGTTCATCGGTGATTCAGGCCAGCGGCAACCTGATTCAACTGACGGGAGTCAACTCGACCGGGATCGATATCTTCACAGGATCGACAGCAACGGTCTTTGCGGATAGCAACGAGATCAATATGAATGGGTCCAATCAGACCGCGATGAAGTTCTTCTTTGGCAAGAAGGCTGCGGTCGGGATCGCCGGCAACAAGATCACCGACAACGCCGGTGGCGGGACAGGACTGCTGTTCACATCCATTCACGACAACTCACAGATTGCCATCGAAGCCAACACGATCGATCTCTCCAAGTTCAGCACGTTTGTCGATCGGGGGATCGTGGTCTCCGCATTCACAACGGATGATTCCGACGATCCGCTGGTCACCTTCCTCTCAGGGATTTCGAACTCGATTCTGGGAGCCAGCACCCCCGTCGACATGCCCGCAGTCGGAGCGCGGGGGCGACTGTTGATCAACGACTCTGCGGTCACGTTCCCGTGATCCGGGGAGGAAGACTGTTCTGAAGGTGGGGGGGGAGACACATCGTTTTGGGGCGTCTCCTTCGACGAGTGCTGCGTTCCATTTCCCGTTGGAGACTCGCAGCACTACAATGCGATGGATGTCTCACCCGCCATTCCAAGTTGAACAGCTTGCCATCGTCGGTGTCGGCCTGATCGGAGGATCGATTGCCGCTGCGGCCCGGTCGCGTCAACTGGCGAAACGCATTCTTGGATATGGGCGGAATCCCTCCCGT
>CALLWY010000284.1 GCA_938015865.1 uncultured Planctomicrobium sp. | reverse complement strand
CCGGATTCCCGTATTCCGCTCAGGCCCAAGCCCTCAAGAAGAAGCTGGAAGCTAAAGAGACTCCCTGATCATCACGGTGTGATCTGACATTAATAAACTCCACCGAAGCAGAGCATCCTTTAAGCAGCTCTAGCGACGGAATGCGCCAGACAAGAACGTGGTTACGACTGGCTTCGAATCATTCGAGACCAGGTTAATCACTTCTTCAATGTCTGGCATTTTTTGTTTCTGTTGCATATCCCGTTCGGGTCCCCCGGCGAGGGGACCATTCATCGCGAGGCAATTTCTTGCGTCCGCAGGAACATGATCTGTCTCAACAGTGAGACAATGAAACATTAGGACACGACATCCAGACCTTTTCCAGCGAGGGAGCTTGTCGGGCTGAGCTGGCTCCCCCCTGTCCTGTTGCCATTTCCAAGCCCAATTAACGAACCGTTGCCGATTTCTCTACGTCGACTTCGATTGAGCCAAAGAGTGTTTATCGACCTCAAACGGGGGCGTGATAATATCCCAGTACGAGATAGACAACGCAGGAAATGAGAATGATGCACGCCGCATAAAAAAGCTGGGTGATCACGTGATCCATTCAGATCAGCCATCTCCAGTTAGAGTGCTGCGATGGGAAGAAGAAGGATACCCTGTTCGCCTGATGCAACTGGATATTCTCGTTGGAAACAGCACCAATGAGGCTACATTTGAGTTTCCGGATTTGTTTGAAAGAGTTCCCGGAGCCAACCTTCAGTCAGTCGTGCTGTCTCCCAGCCAGGCTGATTTGGAGTCGATGATCCTCTCAGCGTCGAAACTCATTGAAGCGGGCGCAAAAGCCATCACCACAAGCTGCGGATTTAATACGATCTTTCAGCGAGAACTCGCGAACGCCGTCGATGTGCCGGTGTTTACTTCAAGCCTGCTCCAGATTCCGATCATTCGAGCCATCTTCGCGCACATTGCAAAATTCTCATCGTGACAGCGAATGGCAACTCGCTGAAACCTGAGCATTTCGGAGGCGCAGGAGTGGCTAACCTGGAAAATCTTCATGTTGTCGGTCTTGAAAACAACCGTGAATGGCGAAAGATCTTTGAGGCTCCCGAAACCAGAATCCATGTGGAAGTATCTGCGGATGATCTCGTTGAACTGACTCGAACGCAGTCCGCCTTGCATCGATTACACGCGATTCTACTGGAATGCACGGATCTGCCGCCGTTTGCGAACAGGATTCGACAGGCCACCGGACTTCCGGTTTTTGACTTTGTCACGCTGGTGAACGACGTGCATCAGGCCATTTCTGGCCCCCCCGATAACCCTCCTCTCAAGCACTCCCCACAAAAAGCGAAAAATGGTTTGCACGCTGGCGTCAGCTGTCGGAATGGAAGAAGAAGCAAATCGTTCAATTGCAGTTGAGCGTCCAAACAGCTTTCGAAACACACCGTCCAGACAGCAGTGCTATCGTTTCCCCTCATCGGGAGGGACAACGGGGAGAGTGCTTCCCCACTGAAACCTTCATTTCACAGGACCATTACCCGTCAAAACCTGTGGGAGACAAACTCGTCCCGTGGCTCCGTGCAACAGGACGCGCTATGCCATACGAAAGCAAGCATCAGCAGCGAAAATTACAGCCTTCAGGCCGTATCACTGCCGTCGAAACTCAATTCAGAATGGTGCCCCCAGTAGTTCTGTGAGCGCCGAAAATGGTGCCAAACAGCTCGCATTCTCTGGGTTACAAATACCACGAGATTGCACTTCAGTGCCAGAAAAAGAAAACGCCGGAACCATCGACAACCTTCGACGTTCCGGCGTTGTTTCCTGTAAAACAAGCGGAGAGGCAGGGATTCGTTCCCCTGCCCTTCCCTTACCCGTTCGCAATTTGCAATTTGCAGCCTAAATCGCCAATTCACAAGGGATTTGTGCGTTCTCATCTCAATTGATCTGTACGCAGGTTTCTCATCCTTTGCTTCTGGATTTGTCTCACTGAGACAAATATTTTCAAGCGGCACCTCCACATCATCTGGAGGCGCACCATGTCTCAATCCAATCATCTCAATTTCCATCATCAGAATGACCTTCAACCTCGTCCACAGCGGAAACGAAAACGAAATCCCTCCGACCGAGGGCTTCCTCCTGATTCAGAACTTAGGAACCTTGCGGCCGCTTATCTCAATGCTCAGCGTCAGTATTGGCCCGAACTGGTGAAATCAGGGGTTCTGCCGGAACCAACCACCGAAGTTCTGGATGCGATGGTGGAAGCGTACAAAGCAGCTCATCAGTCCGGACAGGTCGATGCCAAGGCCATTTACTCCAGGCTCACAGAAGCTCTGTCAGGGACGACGCCTCCAAAGTTGGGCACAATCTACTCGAGGTACAGCTGCGACAACAGCTCGCCGACATCCATCATAGACCAGGTCGCAAATGCACTCCGCAAGGCGAGAGAAGAGGGATGCTTTGTTCCATGGGAATTCGTCTTTGCCGACTACTCCGTAAGTGGCCTCGATGCGTCGCGTCGCGGATACACGAATTGTAAATCTGTGATCCACCAACTTCCCAAGGTAATCAATACGACATACATCGACGATTTCACTCGTGCATCACGTGATTCGTTGGAGTGGTGGAAGCTGGCGTCGATCTGTAAACGGGCTCAAGTGAGAATGATGGGTGCGTCAGATAGCTTTGATCTGGCGTCTCCTAACTGGGAAATCTGGATCACCATTTACGGACTTCTGTCTCGCTTGTTTATTCGAAGCCTTCGGGAGAAAGTCGAACGCGGCATGAAAGGAGCGGCCCGTCGTCGGACCTGTCTGGGCAAACCTCCGATGGGATTTACGCGAAAAGTATTGCGAGATGAAAACGGGAAACCGCTCACTCGCCCGAGCGGAAAGCCACTTTACGAATGGGCAGTCGATGAAACTTCCAGGAAATGGGTGAAACTTCTGTTTGAAAAGTTCGTCGTTCATAAAATGTCAGCATACAAAATCGCGAAGGAGTTCAATCGGCTGAAGGTCGATGGGGCGGATACGTGGACCGAGTCGACAGTCAAGAAGATGCTGTCCAATCCGGCTTATGTCGGAACCTTTGTCTGGAACCGGAAGCGCCGAGAATACGACAACGAGCATGAGAAATGGGTCATTCGGCTAAATCCGATGACGGAATGGGTGGTTTCATTCGAGCCGGACAAGGCCATCATTTCAGTGGAAACATGGCGACTTGCTCGCCGCATGCTGAAGAAACTGAAACGTCCGAAAAAGGATGGGGCTGGTCCTGCCAAAAGCCGTAACCAGCAACATGCATCGACCTTGTTCAGTGGGACCATCGTCTGCGGCTATTGCGGTCGTGAACTCATGCTTTACCGTTCGACAGGTAAGTACAAAAGCATGTTCTGTATGAACGGGCGAGAAGGTGTCTACGGATGTCAACTTAGTACGTCAAAAAGTACGCGTGTTATCGAGAATTGCCTGTTGCAATTTCTTCGTCAATCGATTCTGACGGAGTCTGCGGTTGAAGAATTGGTCAGCAAAGCCAACGAACATTTAAACGTTCTAGCTGCCAGGCCGAAAGTCGATGTTGCTCCTCTGCGATCCAAAATTGCGAACCTGCAGAAGAAAGTCGATCGGCTTGTACTGAATGTAGAGAACCTGGATGAATCGAAGCAGGAACTTCGTGAAGGATATGAACGACGGATTGTCCAACTTCAAAAGGAGATCAAAATATTAAGGAAAGAACTACAGAATTCTGAGAAGTCCAATACTCCTGTTCCAAAACGTCTGTCAAAGAAGTGTGTCAAGACCTACCTGGCAGATCTTCGTGACGTTCTGAACCAGGAGATTCCGCAAGCTGCCGACGCTATACGAAAACTGACAGGGCCGATTTCCATCACCCAGGAGACAATCCCTGGAAAGAAATTCGGGGCCCGCTGGATTGCGACATTTTCGCCAAATCTGCTGGCATTGCTGAGGCAAATCGCTGGAGAAAAGGATTATCCAGATTCCATAACTTTGGAGTACCTACGTAACGGAAACTGGACAATCCCCATTGAAGTATCTGCAGTTATCGAGGAAGCCCCGAAATACGAGCGACTGGCTCCGGCGGTCAAGAAAATGCGAGACAATGGGGCAAGCATTCAAACAATTGCCGCCGCTCACGAATTGACCTGGGATCAGGTGAAAAAGATCCTGTGCTTCGCAGATGCCGGTGAACGTCCCAAATGGCCCAAGAAGAAAAGGAAATCTGGTGGGACAGGCAATAACTGTGAAAAGTACCTGAGTATTTGCGACGAAGTAGTGAAACGCCGCACAGCAAAACAATCCTTTGCAAAAATCGCACTGTCGCTCAAGGTGTCCGAACAAACGGTACGGCGTGCTTGGGACCATGCCAACCTGGAGGAGGTTGCCAAGGCGGCTGCGACTGGAATCACTCCCAATCGCGGTAATTACCGTCATCTTCCTCCGGACAAGATTGAAGAGGCTCAACTACTCATGAAGCAAGGCAAACTGACCATCCGTGAAATCTCCACTCAGACCGGATTGAGCCAGTCAACCGTTCGTCGCGAATATCACCGGTTGAAACAGAGTTAGGACTTTGAGATTGAGAAACCTGCATTCGCGAAACCGTGAATGCAGGTTCTTGTGAATTCTCCTGCCCTGCGCCCCAAAAGTTGCTCCAGATGGTATGAGAGTCTCAACGGCCCGCGAAGCGGGCGGAGGAGACTTTGATGTCGAAGCGAAGGAAGCGGCATACGCCGGAGCAGATTGTCAAGAAGCTGCGGGATGCGGATGCATTGCTCAATAGCGGTCAGGATCTCTCAGCGGTGCTGCAGCACCTGGAGGTGAACGAAGCGACCTACCATCGCTGGCGGAACCAGTTTGGTGGCATGAAGTCGGAGGAGGCCAAACGCCTCAAGGAGCTGGAAGACGAAAACAAACGTCTGAAGCACATTGTGGCGGATCAGGCCTTAGACATTCAGATGCTCAAGTATGCCAACTCAAAAAACTTCAGGTATGCATTGCCCGCGATGAACGCGGGCTCCTTCGCAGCGGCATGCTGCGCCCCCGTGGACTTCAAAACGAATTCCTGGTCTCAGATCGAAGTGCGCTCTTGGTGCTGTATCAGCCACGGAGCACGCAGCGATCTCAGGGACGTCCCAAAACAGACGAGGTGGACTTTATGCTGACAGTTACGGGAACTGGTGCGTCGGAGATCATGCTTTGGACATCCCAGGCTGCATCAACTGCCTGAAATAGAAGGCTGGCGGGTGACGCACTAGCCGAACCACTTGGCGTGTGCGGAGTGCCGGAGTCCATTCGCAGCGACAATGGCCCGGAGTTCGTGTCAAAGACGATTCAGGAGTGGCTGAAGCGATTGCAGATCCAGACGCTTTGCATTGCTCCGGGCAGTCCGTTGGAGAACGGGTGTGTGGAGAGCTTCCACTCGAAGCTGCGAGGCGAGTTCTTGAGTCAGGAAACGTTCGAGAGTATGTGTTCAGCCAGGCAGCTGACGCAGGCATGGAAGGACGACTACAAACATGACCGGCCGCACGGCTCTCAGGGTTATGTGAGCCCGGCAGAGTACACGACCCGCTGTGCCGCTTGCGTTCGGCCTCCGGCCTCACTCCAGCAGCACAGCGAACTTACCCAATCGAAACGCTCATAACACCTGATACACCGTTCGGAGTCAGGTCACTTCACTTGAAACAGAAACTTTCACCCTGTATTATGCTGTACCCGTATTGTATGGAGCCGACCCAGATGCTGTCCGAAGCTAAAAATGTAATAAGAAATTGCGAAGAGCGTCTCCGTCGCTTGGTGGCAGAGGCGGCAGCTTCTGGGCAATATGATGATGTTGAAGTGATCACGGAATGGGCGCGAACACTGAATCGCCTGATTGCGACATCCCATGCCCAAGAGAATCCTGCCGCAACAGCTGATTCACAGGAAATATTCGTGTCAGAAGGCGGCACTACTGCACCTAAGCGCCATCCGCCATCGAAGTCTCGGACCGCGTATCCACGTTTTGCTCGCACACAAAATGAGCTCGTTAAGATTGGCTGGTCCAAAAAGGAGAGAAAAGAATACATCCATCGAGCCCCTTGGGGAGTAGTCGAGTTACTGTGCCAGCGATTGATAAAGTGGGGCAATAAGGAATTTACAACAGAAGACATTCTTCCATTATTATGGGAGGACGACGTGGAAGTGCCATCATATCAATCATATCTTTGTCTCGCGTGGCTGCGAGACAAAGGATTAATTCACAGAGAAGGACGCCAAGGGTACGTCATTCCACAAGGGATTGATGTCGTGCTAGAGAGCTCAAGGGCATGGAAGAATCTTCCTTCAAATTATTAAGAGAGGCAATTAACTGGCATGTCACAGATCTGCGGGCTGGTTCCGAAATGGCATTACAAGAGTCTCCAAGAAGGCGACACTGTTCGCGACCCCATTCAAGGCGAATTTTTCGCCACAGAGGCAATTGAGAACAGTGCTGATGCGCTGGTCCGAGAAGGAATACAGAACTCACTGGACGCCCGGAGAAGATCTTCCGCAACACCTTGGGGCAAAGAAATTCTTCGGGTTCGAATCGGGATATCTGGCAGCGATCAGGCAATTCCCGCGGCTCTCACTGCGCCGTTTCTTGCCGGCAATTGGGAGCATCTTAACGTTCCCGGAAATGGCCTGAGCATACCTCCTGGGCCGGATCAGCCCTGCACTTTCCTGACTTTCGAAGACTTCGGAACCACTGGACTGGACGGCGATCCGGCCCAGTGGAAGAAGGTGCCGGGAATCGAAAATCGATTCTTTAACTTCTTTCGTGCAGAAGGACATTCGGACAAGAGCGAAACAGACCGGGGGAGATGGGGGGTAGGCAAAACCGTCTTTCTTCGCGCGAGTCGCATCAGTACCTTCTGGGCTTTTACCAGGCGAGAGCTCGACGGTGCGCGACTATTGATGGGAAGAACCGTTCTCAAATCCCACGACCTTACGAATGGAACGACTTACGTTCCAGATGGATACTTCGGGATCAAAGCAAAGAACAGTTCCATCGTCCTACCGGTCGACGACGACGAGACGATCTTTCAGTTCTGTAAATGTTTCGGGTTAAAGCGACGCGACGAGTCGGGACTCTCGATCGTGGTGCCCTTTTATGACGAAGACGAGATTACCGTCGACACCATTCTTCACGCCGTTGTGATCGGATATTTCTATCCGATTCTTTCTGGAGAACTGATCGTAGAAATTGTTGGACCAGACAATACTGTTGTGACTTTGGATCAATCCAATCTTGCAAATACTGCGAATCGCTTCGACCGCAGCCGTCCATTGATGTCAGTAATTCAACTTTCAGACTGGGCAAGAAGCCTCGAAGACACTGAACGGATTCTTTTGAATAAACCTCGGGCAAATCGAGCCCCCAAATGGACTCCGGAACTTTTCCCGGAAAAGGAAATCGAAAATCTCCGCAACCGCTTCAAGTCTGGAGAGCGGATTGCGATTCGCGTCCCCTTCCAAGTGCGAGAAAAAAAGAAGGAACCACAATGGTCATGGTTCGATGTTTTCATCGCAGCCGATGGGTCAGAGAAACGCGGCAGGCCTATCTATGTTCGAGACGGGATCACGATCTCAGACGTCCGAGGGCGAACAACCCACGGTGTGGCATCCTTGGTGCTGATTACCGACCGGCCGTTGGCCACTCTTCTCGGAGACTCTGAAAATCCTGCGCACACGCAGTGGCAGAAAGAATGTTCCCATTATCGACACAAGTATGAAACAGGTGTGGCTAACATTGAGTTTGTTGCTAACAGCGTGGCAGAAATTCTAAGGCTGATCGCTGAATCTGATGTTGACGAAGACCCAACTGTTCTAATTGATCTTTTTTCTCTGCCGATTCCGAAACAGGACGATTCACTCAAAACCCGTAAGAAGAAGCCCAAGAAAGAGGATCATCCGGATTCGACCCCCGACGAACCTGTGGAACCACCACCACCGAAGCCCCAAGGATTTCGGATTACTAAGTCCGAGGGGGGCTTCTCGGTTTCAAGCGGAGATCCGGACGCATCGATCCCCAAGCAGATCCTGATTGAGGTCGCCTATGACGATCGATCGAGAAACCCGCTGAAGTCTTGGTATCAAACTGATTTTGACGTCGTAAACCTAAATAGGACTTACAAAAACATCAAAGAGGTTTCAGCAAAAGGAAACCGACTTGTTGTCGATGTCTTGGAGCCGGAATTCAAATTGACCGTAACCGGTTTTGATGAGCGCCGTAATCTTTTCGTTCGAGTTCAGGGGCGGGAGACGACAGATGGCAATTAGTCGCTTCAATTACACGGGTCTGCGGAAAATTCACCGTCGCGATGTGCGGATCACTTTGAAGACCTTCCAAGATGTCCCCCCAGAATTTACAGCCGACCTTTCATCATTAGCAAATTACAATTTCCCGGGCGATGCCTCGGTTTTCGTTGAAGCCTACCGGCAGACGACATGGATGCGTTTCCCTTTTGGCACAATCAAGGCAATTGTCAGCCCGGTTGATACAAAGCTCGTGGAATTCAATTCACACGATGAAATTCGTTTCCGAGTGCGGGTTACGGCTGCAAGTGAGAATTTTAGAAAGGTGCTGGGTGAAGCGGACCAAATACGTCCCGTCGGCGAACTGGACGCCGACGATGAGCGATCTCCACTGCTGAAAGTCCGGCCAGCGGATCTTGGCGACGAAGTCTATCGGGTTGAGATAGAGCAAACTCCCATCCTTCTGGTCAACCGAAATGTCGGAGACTGGAGGGCTGTTGTGGCATCACCTGTTTTTCAAGCGCTGACAGCACCGGCAATTCTGCGCACTGTGCTGACACATCTGCTTGTGATCGAAGATGCAAGCGATCCAGATGACAGCGAATCCCCACATGTAAGGTGGCTCCGCTTCGCCAATTCACTTCCTGGCGTCGGAGAGTGCCCTGAAGACACAGATGCTCGTCTTGGCTGGATTGACGATGTAGTCTCATCATTTGCCAAGCAGAAACGTGTCCTCGAATCATTCATGAATAACTGGCAGAAAGGATGATATCAGGTGGCAATTCTCCGACGATTGAATGAAAAAGGCATTGACCGACTGCGAGAATTCCTCCAAGCCGTTAAGTCCGATTCCAGTCTGGCCCCACCAGTTGCGATACTCAATCACGAATCGACATCTGAAGACTTGGGTGGCTTGGAAATTGATATCGAACAACGGAGATTCGGCAGTCGATTTGAAGCAGCGCGGTATCTGCATGAAAAACTCAGCAGCGCTGGCGTCGAGAATCTTAATCAGGATCGGGGGTTGTGGGCATGGCTGTCACTCTTCTACTTTGAAGAGCTTTGCCCACAGGACAAAAAGGGGAAACGTAAACCAGGCGAAGATGCCCGATGGATTCCCTATTCGGGAGCGGCATTTCGCTACTACCGTCACCTCCTCGCTGGTCCTTATCGCGTATATCATACCCATCGAGCCAATCCCGACAATGCAAAGATTCTCCTTTGCGGACCTCTTCACCAACCCGGTGATATTTACGAGCAAATTGCTTCTCGCCAGGAGTTGGTCACAAACTCATCTCTTCTTGCGACGGCGACAGCGCTATACCTGGATCGCGACACCTCGTTACCCAAACGCGGCTCCAATTCCACAGAGAGATTTAACGGTCGGACACGGGGCAAACCTGGAACCATCCGACGACTGGTAGACGTTTACGGTCAGTTCGACCTTGCTTGGGATCTTTATGCAATGGCCCCCTCCACGATTTTTGAACTCCTCCCCAAAGAGTTTGATCGTTTTAGAGGCCGCAATTGAAATGACCTTCAGCGTCTTTTGCTGAGGACATCGCCGCAGTGATGCCGTAGCGGCCCGTTGAAGATTGAGAGAAAATAACAAGCTGATGTGTTGGTATTGGCTGGCGTCATCCGACGTTGGCTTGTAGGCGTAAAAGGGAGTATAGATCCAACATGGTGGCCCAAATTTCAGCTCGATAATCTCTCAATTCTTCTTTTACAGCTTTTAGAGCGTATCTCATAGTGAACTATCGCCCTATGGATCGATTAGGTAAGCTGCGTGATCTCAATTCCATGGAGGTGATGATGCAGCCGTATTCAAAGGAGTTCAGGCAAGAAGACCTTGCCGCCTGTGATGCCGGAAGGGGCACTCGGGAGGTTGCAGTGAGGTTCCGTGTCAGCGAGTCTTGGGTCCGTCGCATCAAGCAGGAACGACGGGAACAGGGCAAGACAGCTCCCCTCATCAAGCGAAAGCGGATCCCTCAGTGGATGGCTCTAAAGGATCAGATTCAGTTAGCGATTCTTCGCCAACCCGATCTGACACTCAAGGAACTCAAGACGGTTTTAGGAACCAGCCTGAGTGTGCAGACGCTCTGTCGGGCACTTCAGCAATTGCGCTTGCACATGAAAAAAAGTCCTGAGGGCAGCCGAACAGTTTTCGGCCTGACGTCGACCAGCGGCGGTCTGTCTGGAAGTTGCTTCAGTCCGGACTGGATCCAGCGAAACGGGTTTTCCTTGATGAAGCATGGGCCAAAACAAACATGACCCGCCCTCGTGGCCGAGCCCATCTGCGGGGAGCGTCCGGTCTGGCATACTCCGTTTGGGCACTGGAAGACGACGACATTTCTGGCTGGTCTACGATGAAGCGGATTGACGGCTCCGCTGGTGATTGATGGAGCGGTGAATGGTACTGTGTTTGTGAACTACGGTCGGCAGCATCTGGCTCCGACACCGGGGACGTGCGATATCCTGGTCATGGACAATCTGGCCAGCCACGAAGTTCCGGGTGTCCGTGAAGCAGTTGAAGTCCGAGGGGCCCGCGTAATCTACCTTCCTCCCTACAGTCCAGACCTCAACCCGATTGAACTGGTGTTTTCCAAATTCAAATGGCTGCTGCGCAGTACCGAATGTCGTAGCGTCGAGGCGCTGTGGGAGACCTGCGGCCAGCTGCTGGACAGGTTCACCCCAACAGAATGCGCCCGCTACTTCAAACATTGCGGCTACCGATACACTTAAGTGGGATGCGATCTAGTGGAAAGATAATCCAGTACTCATCACTCGATACGAGCATCTGCTGAAACACCTGCTGGCAAGCAACGAGTGACGAGGAATTGAGAGTGCGAGTGAGACTATTGTGATCTGACGAATCTCCACATATTGGAATGCCCACACGGTGATGTGGCGTTAACGAGGCTCCTAACCGGGCTCTTGCCTACCATATCATCAACCGCCAAAGGGAACCGCAACAAGTCGCCGAGGCTATTCTGTCGTTTCATTTACATGAGGTAGTTTCACAACCCCTTAATGATGGTGTACAGGCAGGCTAAGTGGAC
>CALLWY010000283.1 GCA_938015865.1 uncultured Planctomicrobium sp. | reverse complement strand
ATCCCCCCGAAGTATTACAACGCATCGACGTCGGGACTGTTGGTTACCGTGAAACCGGGGGAGAATTCACTGAATCTCCATCTGGAGTAAAGCTAAACACGCCGACGAGAACTAAAGCTGTGCAGAGGAAATCACAACGCTTCTTCCTTCGAGACATTCGGGACGGAGAATTCTGGACGTGATTTGAGTCGCGCTCTGCTGAAGATTTCTCATCGAAAAGGCCTTCAAAAAGCACTATTGATTCCACAAAGTGAGCGGAAACATTGAGTCCTGTACAAAAATCACTGCTCCTGTGCTTCGTTATTCTTGGAATTACGATCCAACCTGCCGCTGCAGCTGAACTTCTCGATATTGCATTCACCTCGACTGTCGATGGCACTGAGCAGCGTTACGTTCTGATCGCCCCCGACTCCCATCCGACATCATCACCGCAGGATCTCCTGATTGCACTCCACGGACACGGGGCAGACCGCTGGCAGTTTGCGAAGGCAACTCGCGATGAATGTCGAGCAGCGAGAGACATGGCGAATCGCTATGGAATGATTTACGTCTCACCGGATTATCGCGCCAGAACTTCGTGGATGGGGCCTCTGGCAGAGTCGGACGTCGTTCAGATCATCCAGGACTTGAAGAAGAAATACAAAATCAACCGCGTTTTTCTCTGCGGTGCATCAATGGGTGGTTCCTCAGCTCTCACATTTGCAGCAAGACATCCAGAGCTGGTCAAGGGCGTCGCTGCCATGAATCCGACGGTGAATCATTTGGAATATCAGAACTTTCAGGCAGAGATCGCAGCATCTTTCGGAGGGACGAAGCAGGAGATCCCTGAGGAATATAAGCGACGGAGTGCGGAATATTGGCCGGAACGCCTGACAATGCCTATCGGGATCACCACTGGCGGGCAAGATCACATCGTTCCAGCCGAAAGCGCTCTGCGTCTAGTGAAGGTGCTGCAACAGCTTAATCGGCCGGTGAGTCTCATTCACCGGGAAGAGGGGAAGCATTCCACGACTTACGAGGATGCTACGAAAATACTCGAATTTATGATCCAATCGGCCTCTGAAGGCCAGTTGAATTCTGAGTGAAAGAAAGTTCGGCTTGCAGCGAAAATCTGATCTCTCGTAATCACGATTCTTGGGGCCGAAGGGCGCTGTTGCGCTCCGTTGCTTCGTTTTCGATTTGGACAGCAGGAGGGTGTGAATTACTTGCGGCCGCTTCCTGAAGGATTCGTGCACCTTCCAGAGTATCGAAGATATCTTCGAGGCGAACGAGTTTGCCTTTCTGAAATGTCATCCGATGCGAGATCATCATTGGCGTTTTCATGGGAGCTCCGATGGGGTGGAGCCATGATTCCCCCCAGACAATAACATCTCTTCCCTGGGCAAGGTACGTCACCTTGGGTTCCCGATCCATGCGTTCAGGGGCCTGGATGACGGAAAAAAAGATTTTGAACATGGTTTCGACCGCTTTAATGCCCCGATGCTCTCCTGCAAAGGGAATCACCTTCGGGTCCCCCGCAACCCAGAAGACAACATCATCATCCAGAAAGTGCCGGATGGCAGCCGGAGTGTTGACCTGATGGACGTAGAGCGCCTCCATATACTCTTTCGCAAGTGCAATGGGGGCGCAGATCAAGTCCTCAAAGGAAATGGGTTCATCCGGCAGGGAGAGGGATTCTGCCAAAACCTCAATGGCTGCCGTCGAGATCGGGCGTCCTGACTCCGCCTTGTTGATCAGCCGCTCACTATACCCCGAAGCAATCGCCAACTCCTGCTGGGTCCATCGTTTGCGTTCTCTAAGAAACGTGAAGAGATCGGAATTGCAAGAGTACGAGCGTTTTCTCGGAAGTTGAGACGGATGCATTGCTCTTTCTTGAGTGAAGGGAAGCGAAGATCTGATTCCCTTGAGCGGGAACAACGATCCGAAACCACTTGAGTTAAGACCTGATCTTATTTAATCCCGCAAGAATAGTCGCTTACGAACACAAGACGCAAGATTTGTTCGTAAAATAATTTGCAATCGAAAGCAACACCTGTTTGATTTTCAATCGGGGCGAACGTGCGCCTTGCGTTCGTATTCTTTTGATCGATGTGTCTTTAAACTAGTTGGCGCACGGTTCGAACTGTTACCTACAGTGTTGAACCGTCAGCGAAACGTCAGTGCGTTTTGTCGGGATTGCATGCGGGCCTCTTGCCGACTCACTTCTGGAAACGGGGGGTGTCGACAGGGCAATCCCGACTTTTTGCTTTCTTCGAGCGATCCCTTCAACGGATTGCATTCTCTTCACATGCTCCAGCGAAGAGCTTCTGACCGCGCAGGACATACCGAAGTGAACCCAATAATTCAGGCTTCACGTCTACCAACCTGTGCCAATGAGTCAGGGATGAGTCCCGCTTTGAAAACTGAACAGGCTCCTGCATCAAGGCCTGTCGGTCAGGTCTTCTGATGCGTCGGTTATGACAGTCCGAATGATTCGAGGCTGATGAGATCTCCATGCATTCGCTGTCATTCAGGTTATCACGAGGGGCTCAAGCCAAAGCAGTATTGGATTCCGTTCCCCATACAGAGATGTTCTGAACGGAATTCCCATCTCGGTCCTGTAAATCAATCCCAACAAGTGTCTCGGGATACCAACGGTACTCACCCTCTTGATCCAGCACCACAATCCCGGTGATCGAATTCTCCCAGCCGGGAGGGCTGACAGGAAGAAGCGTCATGAGCAACTCCTCATCACACCAGTCTTCATCTGTAATGTCTCCATCGGTATTGAGCACATATTCTTTGCCGACAGGATGAACTGAACTGACAATTCGAATTCGGGAAATCGGATGCAGTTGAAGAAATTCAGAGAGAGTTACAGCGTCCATTGCCTTACCTTCACCCCACGGAAATAGCTGGATTTCAGAATTCAATCTCCACTTGCTCTGCTAAAGCGGGGGAGTTGATTTGTCCTTAGTTCCATCACAACACATGGCTGCAGAGATTCAAGACCAAATCAATCCACTTGATCCGACCCGTTTTCTACGACTCAATGACGCTGTCACGTCGACTTGCGACATCCCGAGACATTCAAGCGACAGATTTTTACTGCGGTTTGTGGTACGTTATTCCCCCGGATGAGATCCGGTGGAATGACACAAAATGGATGCCACTGGATCGATATTGCCAGACCTCAGCTCCGCTGAGAGTCAACCAGTTCAGACGTCAGCAATCGACAAACGCTCAACGAGGTTTCCTATGTCCAACGAATCAACATTTCAGCAGCTAGACCAGATGATTACGGGATACTGGATTTCCCAGGCGATTTACGCAGCGGCCAAATTCGGGATTGCAGACCATCTGAAGGATGGGCCCCAATCGGTTGAGACGCTCGCCAGTACGACGAGCACTCATCCGGATGCTCTTTACCGACTGTTGCGGGCGTTGGCGAGTGTTGGCATCTTCGCAGAAGGCGAACCGCGTGTCTTTTCAATGACCCCGCTTGCTGAGCCGCTCCGAAGTGATTTGCCCGGATCCAAACGAGCGCTGGCGCTCATGTCGGGGGACGAACAGTTTCGAGCCTGGGGGGAAATTGAATATAGCATTCGGACCGGACAGCGTGCCTTCGACAAGGTCTTCGGAAAGCCGATCTTCGATTACCTGGGGGAGCATCCCGACAAGGCCAGGATCTTTGATGCAGCCATGGTGGGCATCCACGGACGGGAATCAGGGGCGATCCTTGACGCATATGATTTGTCGGAATTCGCAACGGTTGCTGATATCGGTGGGGGGAATGGCTCGCAGCTCATCGAAATCCTGAAGCGACACACGGGGATGAACGGAATATTGTTTGATCTCCCTCACGTCATCGAACGAGCCCGAGGAAAGATCAGTTCTTCTGGCGTGCAGGACCGTTGCACGCTTGTTTCCGGAAGCTTCTTCGATGCAGTCCCGGATGGGGCCGATGCATATATCATGCGGCACATCATTCACGACTGGGACGACGAAAAATGCCGGACGATTCTCAACAATTGCCACCGCGCCATGTCTTCCACCAGCAAGCTGCTGGTCATTGAGAGCGTCATCCCTCCCGGAAATGACTTCTTTCCCGGCAAGTTTCTTGATCTTGTGATGATGCTGATCCCCGGAGGAAAAGAGCGAACCGAAGACGAATACCGAACGCTATTCTCTGAGTGTGGATTTGAACTCACCCGCATTGTGCCGACGGGAACCGATGTCAGCATCATCGAGGGGAAAAAGCGGTAGCATGGCATGAACGCGGGGATTTCCCCAGAAGATTGTGCCGCCCCCTCCTCAGCCCGGAGATGAAACGTAACGAGGCTCTCAAGGCAATCAGCGACATGAGGCTCCAGATTTCCCTGCCAGATGTTGAAGCTTGTCCCAAAGAGGCACGTGTCTGAGGGTGGATCGGGAAATCCTCCCTCACAATTGGAAGAGGCGGCGCAATTGGGGGCAGTCCAAGGCTGGCGGATAACGCCCCCATTCAATCTCATCTAGGCGATGATGTCATGAACAACGTTACCGGAGACGTTTGTTAATCGGAAATCGCGACCGCCGAACCGGTATGTCAGTCTGGTATGATCCAGACCAAGCAGGTGGAGGATGGTGGCATGGAAGTCTGCGAGCGGAATGGCCCCCTCAATCGCCTTATGCCCGAGTTCATCAGTCTCCCCGTAGATCAAACCGGAGCGAACTCCACCCCCTGCCATAAACCCGGTAAACCCTTCGGAATTATGGTCCCGGCCGAGTGATTCTTTCCCGGAGAGAATCTGAGTCTCCGGGAGCCGTCCGAATTCACCCGTCCAGATGACGAGAGTGTCATCAAGCAGTCCCCGCTGGTCGAGGTCGGTTAACAATGCCGCCACTGGTTTGTCGATGGACGCGGCCTTATCGGGGAATTTGTCCAGATTGCTGTGATGGTCCCATCCGCTGGACATCACTTCGACAAATCGAACTCCGGACTCCGCCAGTCTGCGAGCCATGAGACACTGTCTGGCGAAGTCATCCGTTGGCTTCTGATCGACGCCGTACATCTCCAGCGTCTCCTTCGTTTCCTGCGAAAGGTCGAGAACGCGCGGGACCGATTGCTGCATGCGTTCACTCAGTTCAAGAGAGTCCATAACTCCCTTGATTTCGCTCGATTGTCCCAGCAACTGCTCATTCATGAGCTGAGTGAGCCGAAGTGTCTCCCGGGCATTTCCGGGATTCAGTCCCATTGTCGGCTGCAGATTATAGATGGATGCCTTCTTGATGTCCTGATGTTCCCAGCCGAGTCGAGTTGCCTGATAGGCACTGGGAAGAAAAGCACTTCCAAAATTGGATGGGCCGCCAAAAGTCCGGGTCGGTTTAATTGTGAAGAATGCGGGAAGATCTTTGTTTTCCGTGCCTAATCCATATGCAATCCACGCCCCAAGAGAGGGGCGCACAAACTGGAAATCGCCGGTGTGCAGCAACGGAATTGCCGTTTCATGTCCGTTGCTCCCGGTCTGCATTCCATGCAGCATGCAGATACGATCCACCTGCTTCGCCATATGAGGAAATGCCTCTGAGACCCACATTCCGCTTTCACCGTATTGGGCAAAGTTCAGTTGTGGCCCAAGAAGCTTCCCTTTCCGGGGGCTCTCCTGACCGTCCCGCTTTTTCAGCTCCGGCTTATATGAAAAGGATTCGAACTGGGAGGGGCCACCATTAATGAAGAGAAAGATGACTCGTTTTGCTTTGGGCAAGAAGTGAGGTTGCCGGGCACTTGTCAACTCTGCTGTGCTGAATCGTGGAATCATCCCAGTCAGGACAAGTGAGCCAAGTCCGATTGAGCCCGCCTGGAGCAGGGCACGTCGGGATAGATTCTGCTGCAATAAATGACTGTTCTTCATGACGTGCTCCTGATTAGCTCACGTGTCCAACTGCGAGTGAATCCTGTGTGTGCAACTTCTGGGGAACGAATAACAATTCTTCAACGGTCCCAGCATTTTTAAATTCAAGTCTGGAATTCATTACTCCGGGATATCCACGAGATAGCGGAACTCGGCTGTGCTGAAAAGCACCTGAAACCAGGCAGCCCATGCATTGACTTCAGAGTGATCGTCTTCTGCCTGAGAGGTTCTGACCTTCTCGACAAGCCCAACCACCTGCGATTGCTGCTCTTCGGTCAGAGGACGCGACAATGCCCATTGAGCCGCCAGATTCGCCCGCTCCTGATCTGTTGTCACGTCAGCGCTCGCCAATAATCTCCGGGCCGCGTGACGGGCCTGATCTGTTACGAACGGCGAGTTCCGAAGATAGAGTGCCTGAGCAGGAACATTCGTGACGCTTCTGCTCCCGGATGCAAGACTGGGAGAAGGGAAATCAAAGAGGTCGAAGATCTCGGGGACATAGTCACGAACAATCGGGAGATAGACGCTCCGGTGATTGCTGGGGGGCTGAATCTTTTCGAGAGGAATCCCACGAGCCAGCTGATCTCCAAGAGCAGTCACCGTTGAACCAACCGGGCGGTTGAGGTCCAGCTGGCCGCTGACGGCCAGAATGGAATCCCGAATCGCCTCCGCTTCCAGTCTTCGCGGAGTGAATCTCCAGAGATACAGTCCATTTGGATCGGTCTTCATACCAACTTCGTCGACAGCACTACTCATTTGATAAGTGCGGCTGAGAACGATGGATCGAATCGCTTTTTTGACCGACCAGCCCTGATTCATGAACTCTACTGCCAGATAATCCAGCAACTCAGGGTGAGTGGGCTGAGCACCTAAGACGCCAAAGTTATCTGTTGTCGAAACCAGGCCACGACCGAACAGGTGAGACCAGATCCGGTTGACCTGAACCCGGGCTGTCAGCGGATTGTTCCTGCTGGTGATCCACTCTGCCAGTTCCAGGCGTCCACTCCGGGTCTGATCAATCTGCTTTGGCTCCAGCTGCGTCAAGACGCTGAGAAAACCGCGTGGAACTTTTTCTCCTCTCTGGCGTGGATTCCCACGAATCGCAATGGTGGTGTCATCCGGCTTCGCCCGATCACGTGCGCTCATCGCATACTGAGGAGCAGGAGGGGCGTTCTTTTTCAGTTCAGCAACCTGGCTTTCAAGCTGTTCGACCTCCCCTTTTAATTTTGCTGCCTGTTCTGCTGCGGCCGTGAGTGCCGATGTGGCTTCTTCCAGTGCAGAAGTCGCTTCCGGCATGGGGCCCTCAGCCAGCTCCGCGGTCTGCATCTGGACCAGTTGTTCCGCTTCCATTTTCCTGGATTCAGCGGCCTTCTCAGCTTCCGTCGCTTTTTGAAGTTCCTCGCGTTTCGCAGTCAGATCTTTTTCAGACTGTTCCAGGGCTTTCTTGTGCTCGACAACCTTGGCATGCATTTCTTCTGCGTTCGGGCCAATGGGGAGCAGGTCCGTCGGAACATTGCTGTATGTCTGCTTGATCGTTCCATACAGGGGTTCGGTGCTCAACAGGATTCCCGCGATCGCGTAATAATCCCGTGTCGGGATGGGGTCAAACTTATGATCATGGCATCGGGCACAGTTAACCGTTAATCCCTGCATGGAGCGGAAGATGGTATCAATCTGGTCATCCACCATATCCAGCTGAAAGAAGGCCCCTCCGGTATGTCGTTTTACTCCAAATGCCAGAATGCTGGGAGCAATCAGACGTGCTTCTATAGCCTTCTGTGAATCGTTTTCGTTACGGGGAAGCAGATCACCCGCAATCTGTTCTGTCAGGAAACGATCGTAGGGCTTATCTTCGTTAATTGAGTCAATCACGTAGTCCCGGTAAGGCCATGCATGGGGATAGGTGAAATTGAATTCCAGTCCGCTGGACTCTGCATATCGAACCCGGTCCAACCAGTGCCGACCCCATCGTTCACCAAACTGGGGCGAACTCAGCAGGCGATCGACCAGATCTTCGAACGCGGTCGGTGACTGATCTGCAAGAAACTGCTCCACATCCGCCGGGGAGGGGGGGAGACCGATCAGGTCAAAATAGATCCGACGAATCAGTGTCCGGCGCCCAGCATCAGCAACGGGCGTGAGTCCTTTTTCTTCCATTTTGGCGAGGACAAACTGATCAATTGGTCCACGGGGCCAATCCGTTTGTTTCACTGCCGGAGGATCAATGGCTTGAGGTGATTGAAAGGCCCAGTGCTGACGAGCCGCTTCAAAACGCTGTTCCCGGGCCGTGGGACCGGAGTCCTTACGGGTGTCGGGAGCCCCCAGTTGAATCCATTCGGAAAAGGCTGCGAGTTGCTCTTCCGTCAGTTTGCCATCAGGAGGCATTGCGGGAACTCCAGCCTCGTGGCGAAGAATCCGCATCAGCAGGCTCTTTTGTGGATCGTGCGGGACGATAATCGCGCCCGACTGTCCTCCTCGAAGCATCCCGGTCGGGGAATCAAGTTCCAATCCGCCAGCAATGTCATCCGCCTCTTTCGAATGACACTCATAACAGGACTGGGCGAGAATGGGCAGAATCTGTTTTTCAAATAACTCCTGGCCTTGAGAGGGAGTCTCCTCTGCCTTGCTTTCTTCGCAGCAGCCCCAGGTCGTGATATGGAATGCGAGGATCAGGACGAACAGCGAAAACAAGGGACGATTCATCGACCGGTCCTTCGCAAACATCATGTTTTATGGCAAGGCGGGATGGCGTTGCCCCTGCGGAACACAGAAGCGACGCAACATTGGCATCAGGGATGATTTTGGCCGTCAATAACGACAGTGACCCGTCAGGGCGAGGTCCTCAAGGGTAGGGGATTTGCGGAAATCCTCCTCTGAAAACCTCTTTGTCAGGATGTCATTGGTAGGGGGCAACGTTAAACGTTCGCCCGAACAGGAAGGAATGCCCATGTTGTGATCGACATGGAACCCATCAATGGCTGATTGTATGTCATTCGTATGCGCTGGTAAAAGTGAAAAGCATTCGAAAATGCGATCTGTTCCATTTATTGCGACCACATGTGAAGCTGAACCAGTCAACACGTGAAAGACATGCGCAAACAATCGACATATTGGCAGCGCAGTGAAGAGGCATGGCTTCTCACACAGACTCTCCCGTAGAAACACAGAGTGCTAATCCCCTCCAAAGGAACAAGAGAGGAGGGGAGGCCTACATTGTCTGACCGGACTCGGTTTCGCTGGAGATCACCAGAGAAATTCGAGCCCGCCGCTGCCAGTGTTGAGAGTTTGGTGTCGATTGGCGATGAGATCGTAGCTGGCAAACAGGCGGCTTCGTCCGTTCAGGAACTCCCGGGAAAGGGTCGTCCCGATCACAGCGAAGTCGCTCCCCAGCCCGACCCCACTGATCTGGACCCGCTCGCCATCAAAATCATAGGTAGCTCGGCCGGCTTTCTGTTTTTGAAACTCGTGCATCCACATCGCGCGCAGGTCCCAGACCAGATTTTGTTGACCTGGCACACATAAGCTCAGGTCTGTTCCGAGCATGGAACGCAAGCTGTGTTGTGAATTGATCCGCCCATCCAGTGCCAGGAGAGCCGTTCCTTCGTCAATCCCCGAAGAGCTGACGTATGCATAGGAAAGTCCAGTAAATGGACGGACAGCAAAACCATCGAACTCAGCATCCAACCCGAATTCTCCATAAGCACTCATCACCCCGGCTGTCGATGAACTGGAGAATCGGTCTGCGATCGGATCTTGAAGATCCGTATTTCCGAACACGACAGTGCGATTCAGATGAGTCGAGGCTGTTCCCCCTCCGGCGCTCAGCAGGAAATGGGACCATGCTTCTTTTCGTAGAAGAAATCCACCAAAGTCATGGATTTCGATGCCAGCAGCCCCCGCCCCATCAAACGAGCCATTTGTAAAATTATAATACCCTCCGACGAGAGTATCACTCTGGCCGTAACCAACCTGAACCTGCGTCCCACCCGCTCCAAATGAATACCCGGATGCATTGCCATCGCCTTGAACATGACCACCGGTCCCGAATCCAATGATGGTGCCGTAAAGACCATCCCGGTCAGCAACCGTAACAGATTTGGTGCACAGATCGCTGTTGGTTCGGGCAGAAGCAGCTGTTCTGAAAGAACTGGAATGCATCTGCTGCAGGATCATCGGAGTCAAGGAACCATAAAGCTCTCCGGAGATCATTCGAAATGCATCGCGGACATCCGCTTCATCGGGAATCAGATCGAGAGTGTCCCGAATCCACTGAATCTGGTTTGCCTGATCAGAGTTGTCATCCCATGTTTTAATCGCATCGAGATAGCGGGCAACCGCTAGTTCGTTCCCGGTTTGGGCGATCTCTGTATAGGGAACATCTCGCCCAACAAAGGCATAATAATCCTGTGCTCCGCCAGTATAGAGGCGGGAGCGATCTGCGTCTGAACGCAGAATGAATCGCCGGCCATCAATGTCATCCTCAGCAATCGGCCGGTATCCAACCAGGAGCTGATCCGGTCCGTCAGTCTGGATCAATGTATATCGCCGACCAATCGCGTAGTCTTCGGGAGAGGCATCAACATCTCCAGTGAAGCGGAATGTTCCTCGAGTTGCGAATGAATCTGTGTTGATCCACGCGGGCCCATTCGTCACAACAATCCGATCGCTGTCGAGCGGTGTTAATGCGGTCGTTAATTCAATCTCCAAATCCCCATCGTTAACAAATTCACCATCGATGTTAATCTGTCCAATGCTGTTTCCGGGAGCAATCGTTCCACCGGTATAATTAATGACACGAGCAGCGCGGAGAGTCGGCGTTCCGGAGAGCCGTCCTCCTGCATGGATGGCAATCTCGTCCCGGGCCGACCAGTCTCCATCCCGGGAGTTGGCTGTGCCAAAGAGATCAATCCGCCCGCGCGAGACCTGAATTGTATCGTTGGTGCCCGTATAGCTGCTTCCAGCTTCAAATGTGACTTGCCGATTGGTGCGGCCAAACCCGGTATTGATTGTTCCGCCATCGGAGTGAAAGTGTCCATGGTTTCTGAATTCGATGTACAGTGTGACGGTCGAATCCTGCAGGACAAACTCTCCATAATTATTAAGATATTGAGTCAAGGGCATCTCTGCCCCTTCCAGCAAGGTGAAGTGGCCATGATTTTCAATGTTGTTAACAATCAGCTCATTTGAGAACTCAACACGTCCCGATGAGGAAACATTGACTTGGCGTGCCTGCACTGAGCCTTGAAACTGAACACCTCTGTTCGAATCCTTTCCGCCTAGGATGTTGATTTCACCGTTGGTGTCGACGGCTCCGTTCAACGCCAATTCGAAGCTGAGGTCCGATTCGGCAGTGTGTCTCCCGAATTCATTTGCTGCTAATCCGAAATTCAGCTGAGTCGGCAACAGCCCGGCGGAAGTCGAATACAGGGATGAGATGGAGATTTTTCCATCGATCACAGCGTCACGCATGATGTTGATCGACTGGACAGCTGCACTCGTTCCAACACGAATCGCGTTTCCGAACGGAGCAGATATTGTTCCCGTGATGTCGAGATAATCGACCAGATACCCCGTCATTGGTGTTCCATCCTGACGGTAATCAACTGGTGTTGACGATGTTCTGGATGCTCCGCTCAGGAGGTTGGCTCCGAAATCGATCAGGATGCCGGTTCCGGTGGCCTCTTCAGTAGCCGAACTGGCAATGATCGTCCCGCGATGAATAATCGAGTTCCCAGCACCGTTGCTGACGAGAACGCCAGTTCCATAGTCTCCATTTGTGGTGATCGTGACATCCGGATTGATGGTGACAATGTTGTTCACACCATCAACGCGAATTCCCGTGGCCCCGTAACCGCTGGCGGTCAGATCGGCGGCCTGCACGAGTCGATGATCGTGGGAAAAGATGTGAACCCCAACCCCATAGGTTTTTGAGCTGTCAAACCCGGTGGTGTTGATCTCCTCATGTCCGGAACCGTTCTGGTAATAAGACCGGCCAAAATGTTCCTGACGGTTGATTTGATAGCCCATATCCTGCAGGAGCGCAAGCTCCACTTCGGTCATAAAGATATAATTACGGAAGGGCTGATGCGAAAATAAAAGGGGGTCGACTCCAAGATGCCCCTTCTCAATGGTCATTTGATTCAAAGGAACCGGTCTTCCAAAGACAGACGTTGACTGAACTCCATTGAAGAAATAGGGAGTCGCTGGCAGGTAACTCTCCCCGACGACAACAGGATTCCCATCCGCATCAATGATCTGGGTCTCAAAGAGTCTTAACATCCCTTCAGGCGGGATTCCGACCGCGTTGTCACCAACAATTCCATAAGGAGCAGAAGTGATCACCCCAAGCGCATGCGCAATCTCGTGAATCATGACCGCTTCCATGTTCACGCCGCCGCCGTTATCAAGAGGCCCACCGGGGCGGTCACTGAATGGAAATCCATCAAGATCCTGAAAGTTGATCAAGTTGTCCGCCTGAAACGGCGAAGCGACATTCACTCCAAATGCCAGCACGTGATTGGTCACACTGGAACGGATGCCACCAACCTGCACTTCGGGGCTTTCTGAGCTGGTGGTGAGTTCTGAGATCGATCCATCCGGTTCAACAAAGCCAGCGTTTCGGCTGATCAGAAAGGTCAGGTCGCGAGCAGGCGTGTTATTCTCCCCGAGAATCTCCCACCAGTATCTCGCTCCACGGGTAACAGCATCGATCTCAGATTCCCGCCACGTCCCGGTCGCACGGAGTTCGGCGTCATCTGTGAACCAGCGAAACGTCCCATCCTGTGTGGGGCCGGACTGGGAATCCCAGAATTCCAGCCTGATTCCCCCGGAACCGCCGACATCCCCAATCGTGACAACCTGTTGTGCATCAGCGGGGATTGCCGGCAAAACGAACGATATCAACGCAGATAAAATGGCGGCTCTGCCCCGTCGCCAATTCATGCGAGGTTCCCTTCCGTGGTTCGATTCAACACTCCATGCTGATTCGATTTCGAATCAGGACGTGACGCTTTCAGATCGTTATCGGCCCATTTCGAAGCATGCGCCTGTTGCGTCACTATTCACAGCAAAGTTGCCCCATTTACCCCAAGCCTCCAAACCTTGTGAGTGAAACAAAGGGCTTCTCAGGGAACATGACTCGCTTCCAGAACACATGAAGCTGGTCGATTTCCTCTACCGAGAATCAGTGGCGATTTCTGGCATCTCTGTGGACAGCAATGCACCACGCAAAACTTTCTCTCATTAGCGTGAATCCCTAAGCCTACATATGCCATTCGGAATACGCCTGAATGCAAATGCGAGTAAAAAAGTTCATGTTTGAGCGTTCATTTTCTCATGGCATGACCATCCATACATGCTAATCATTTCGTGAGAGAGCCAATTTTCGCGAGCTGCGAAAGGATTCGTACACCTCTCGTCCAAGCCTTACGTTGACGCACTTCACGAAATTCACGAGTTATTCCACGGGCGAGGCATCATTTCTTCCTTAGCGAATAATTCGCACGAAATTTGGTCTCACAAATTCATCATGGATTCGCCTGGAATCCATCGCCGCCCGTCCTGATGAGTCGAATGGGCAAAAGAATTCACTGGTGTTTTTAAGGGAAAAATTAATGGCAATTGTCAAAACACTCTCATCTCGTCTGTTGGCCGGAACTCACTCAAAAGAACCACACCACATTCGATCACATCATCGACGTTCCAGCGTCTCTCGAGGTTTTACACTGATCGAACTTCTGGTTGTCATTGCAGTGATTGCAGTGTTAATTGCATTGCTTCTGCCTGCTGTTCAGCAGGCGCGTGAGGCGGCCCGGCGCTCTCAATGTAAGAATAACCTGAAACAATTGGCGCTTGCCTTGCACAACTATCACGACGTTCACAATTCGCTTCCGCCGGGCTGGATTGAAGATCCCGCAGTCACCGGTCAGGAAGACGGGATCTGGGCGTGGTCGGCATTTCTACTCCCCATGCTGGAGCAGACTGCGTTGTATCAACAACTCAATGTCGGAAATGCAAAAGTCGCACAGGTCTACGACAGCAATCGTCCTGCATTGCATACAGCGCCCGGCGTCTTTCGTTGTCCGTCCAGTCCAGGACCAATCGTCAATAATGGGAATCGCCGGTTGATGAATCCCTCTCGGCATTTGGCTGTTACGAACTATGTCCTGTCCAACAACAACCGGGACCTGATTCGCCTGGGGCCCTCCACTGACGGCACCGCCGGGAGCGCGACAACCGGTGCATCGGGTGCATTCTTCGCCAATAAAGGCATTCGATTCCGGGACATTACAGATGGGACCAGCAATACACTCTTCGGAGGAGAACGGGCCTACACGCTGGGAACGACCAATATTGAAGCAGCAGCATTGTATGCCATTCCTACAAGCCCGGACCCAAGTCACATTGGACGAGCTTTAGACACTTCCTCTAATGCCTGGCGTGGAATGAGCATGGCAGTCGCCGGTGGAGCGGAGCCGATCAACGGGGTTTCGGAGACCAACAAGTGGCGAACCGCATTTAGTTCCTTGCATACAGGGGGAGCCCAATTTGCAATGGCAGATGGCAGTGTTCGCTTCATCAGCGAAAACATTCACCATGCTCCGGCAACCGGTGGATCGAAGATCGATAGCACTTTCGAAGCGCTCATTGGAATCCGCGATGGCTTTGTTATTGGCGAGTTTTAGAATCCTCCTCATCGGGAGCATTCATTTTTTATCGCATTGACGCGAATTCCTTTACCGCTTGACCTGCCATTCCCAAATGGCCCTCGTGCGGTATTTGCGAGCATTATCTCCATTGAGGGAAAGGCCATGGGAAGTACGTACTGCAAGAAAACGTTATTGCATGTTTCCATAAAATCGCGAATCCACCACTTCGCCTGTCTGATTGTGTTCGCGTTCAGCCTCAGCGGATGCGGAAATCGATCCGATGTCGATCTGAGCCAGGTCGTTGGGACGGTAACATTAGATGGTCAACCATTGGCTGGGGCGGTCGTCTCATTTTCTCCTGATGGAGGACGCCCTTCCACAGCGGTGACGAAGTCCGACGGGACTTACGAGCTGGTTTATTCCTATGACAAAAAGGGAGCACTCGTTGGTCAACACATTGTCCACATCACAACGGCCGATGGTGTCGATGAAAGCGGTCGGTCTCGCCAGAAAGAGATTTTACCCGCTCGGTACCATAGCCGAACGGAGTTGACAGCAGTCGTTGAACCACGACGAAAGAACGTCATCGATTTCGCTCTCACCAGTAATAAATAACCGGTTGTTTATCGCCCTTAAGTTTCTGTGATGTGGTCGGGGAGGGGCTCCTTCTCGCTTCGTCACAAATGAATTTTGAAGTGCCATCGAACAGGGGAAGCGACTTCGACAGAGGTCCTTTCCCTGTTTTTGTTTCAACGTTTGCCTCGAAAGGGAATATCCGACAGCAGAAAAATGGAGAACGCCAATCTGGGAAAGGTTTTCATGTGTCTTCTTCTTTTTTCCGCTCCCTCATCAGTAGGGCAGATGTCGCCCCCCTTGCACACCTCAGGTTAGAATGCCGCTACAGCAGAAAAGCATTTCACAGGATGCAAAAACAGACGGTCCGTCATTGGATGGGACTTAACGAACTTCCTTTAATGTGCCATTAACAGACAGCGTCGCTGGCACCAATCGGGCGGAACTGCCTTCTGCTCCTTTGATCTTCACTCGCCTGGCAGCGAGCACCTTGCCTTCATCAACACCAACCAATCCAAGAGCACAGTCGAACTCCTGACGGCCGATCAACCTCAGCTCTCGATCCGCGATGAGCACAAGATTCGGATCTCCATAACATCCGAAGATCCATTTCCCATCATGGAAGAGCGCCGTCTGGATTCCGCGAGATGTATACCCGGTGTTCAAGACGTGACGCTTTACGAATTTCCAGTCAGACGAATATTCATAGAGGTAGTTCTCATTAGTCCCTTCTGGAAGACCACCTACAACCAGAAAACGCTCTCCGTCAAATTCAACCCCGCCGGCGCCATGAACCGCTTCTGGAACAGGATATCTGGCTAACTCCTCCAGCGTTGATGCCTCATATTCATAGATCCAGGAATCAGCCTTCCCCTCTGGCTGATTGAACTGACCGAGATTTACCGCCACATAGATTCGCCCATTGACGCAGCACAAATCTCCGTGATGATTTGCAACGGTGATCTTCCTCAGGATCATTCCTTTCTCATTCGTACAGACTAACGCTGTGTTATAGCTCCAGTAGAGTCGCGACACCCCATCGCTGCAGACTCCCTGCAGGTGTCCAAAATATGATCCTTCACACCTAATCTCCTTAAATGGGAGCCGACGATCCTCATCATTCGCAGCTGCAGCATTGAAAACGGCCCCAAAAACGAGGAGCGAAATCGCCCCGCAGACAGAGACCGTCAACGATTTCAATTGGCACGCGACAAGCAACGATCGCCTCATTCTGAAGACATCCACAGCGAAGCACCTCTCATCCATTCATCAAATTTTACTTTAATGTGACCACTTTCAGGTTTGACGACTGTCGTCAGCCTGGACCAGTCGTCTCTTCCGAACTTTCTCCGTCGCAGTTCCTCAACCTTGCGCGAAGGACAGATCACCTCTCGCTCGCGAGAAGAGAAGACGCAAAGATTTAGCGACAGGGCGAACTCCGCTTGACGATGACAATATCAACCAATTCGCAAGCGGTTTTAAGAGTACTAATTAAAGGCAGCCGATATGCGGCAATCGCAATATCGGCCACGTTGAAAGCAAGCTGCATTTCATACCGAATCGGCAAAATCAATAAGATACCAGAAATGACTTTTACTATTACAGCTTAGGAACATCGATATTTTCATTTGCATTCTGTTTCGGCAAATCCAGGGTTGTCTTGAAATCGGTAAACAGCGTACGTGCTTTGATCTTCTCAATGTCATCCCCTTCTTCTTCGGGGCGGGGACGTGATTTGCATCCGTCGATGAACACCGTGTGTGGCCCCCCAACCGTCCCTTTCCCTGCCAGACGGGTGTCGAATTTGCCGTCAATAATTTCCGAGAAGCCTGCGGGACCGCTGTTTCCAGCTGCCGAATCAGGAACGAACCGGATCTGTCCGTACGGGACAGGCTTCCCTTCATAGGTGACCTGTCCAGAGATGTGATATCGCACTGGCCCGTCCACGTTACCCTGACAGCCGGCAAGAACAATCCCCAAGGAGATCATCACCCCTCCTAAACAAAAGGAGGCATGACAGTTAGGTATCATTTGCATGAACTTATTATGTTGTCGAACAGTTGACATCAGACAGACTCTCCCCGAACAGGATCAATCACGCACGGCGCCCCTGACACGCGCGTTACTTGTCTAAAACAGCAGACCAGCAATCTCGTTGCCTATTCGACAGACGCGACTTCGGCACCATTGCGACTGGATGTCGACAGATAAACATCCATGTTAATATTTTCCGAGACAAACCGGACTGCCCCATCCGCCATCAGGAAGTGAGCACCTCCAACATGTTCGCTTCCCATTGGAGTGTCATTGACCGTTGTCGTCGGAACAACTTTTTCGTTGATAGGCCGAGAAATGTTTCGTGCAGACAGGCAATGTGCATCGTTCTCGTTCCCGCCGCGATGCCATGCACGCCGCTGATCATTTCCATTCCAGGAGGCTTCCCCGACAGCGAAGGTCCTTGATGTCCCATCATTGATATCACCAAAGCGAATCTTACTGTTGAAGAAAAAGACGCCATGTGTTGACCACCCACCTCGATCGGTTCCGGAATAGCCGTACGCAATCTGATAGGCTGTCCCCGTTTGCGGATTTGTCCCCCGTGGGCCCTGCACTCCCCAATAGTGGAGCGTATGTTCTCCGTTCGGTCCCTCGGTAGTGTGTGGACTTTTAACTTCCGTAGCAGATGGGCACAAAAAAGTCGGAATTGGAGTGCGGCTGATGTTTCGATTATTGGCGTTGGCTTCTTCCGCGTATGAGTACCGGAAGTCAAACTGGTTATAAATGTTCGCCTGATCGAGCATCGGCAGGATCATGACCTGCCATCCGAATCCGTTGCGGACGTTGGAACCGTTGTAGCTTGTTCCATTTCTTGAAGCGTAAATGTTTCCGGGAGGAAATGTGTTGTGGACATCATGATAATTGTGTAACGCCAACCCGAGCTGCTTCAAGTTGTTCTTACATGTCGATCGCCGGGCAGCTTCCCGGGCTTGCTGTACTGCTGGAAGTAACAGGGCGATCAACACTGCGATAATTGCAATAACGACCAGCAACTCAATCAGGGTGAATCCCTTGCGTCTTGGCGATGACAATCTGTTTCCCATGCGATGCTGATGACAAATAAAGCTCACGGATTTGCTCCTTAAAATCGAAACGGATTTATCAATTAACGACACAGTCGGAAACATGTGCATCCCAAATCAAAACCGACAATAGTGCTCTCTGTTTCTTCTAGTTTTCCACGACAAAAACGCGAATCTGATCGAGAGCCTTTCCGGAATGATTGATCTTGATTTCCAGTGTCCGGCGGTCATCTGAAACACGGATCTCGTCATCTCCTTCTTTAATGACGGCGCCGCGGGTTCCTTTTGCTGTCGGAGCCGGATAGGTCACGGACGGATGTCCATAAATCGAGTCGGTCTCCTGTAGCTGAGGTTCCGACAATGCCAGCCCAAGAATCTCCTCTTCAAAGCGAACGCTGGCCTGGACCGGCCAGACAGGAGACACCTCGGTATGTATGAGGTAAGTCGAAACACGGGTTCCTGCAGGGATTTCAATCAGTTCAGGATTGCTCTGCTCAGTCCAGCTCCCTGCGGTGGCAGCGTACAGAGAGAGAGGAGCAATCACCGACGAGTCTTTTCGTTCCAGAAAAATGCAGGCTCCTTTGTGGGGCGGCAGCGCTTCAGCCGCCAACGAGGGGGGAGCGATATACAGGAATTCGAGGCTTCCGGATATCTGTCCAATGCCCGTCAAGACTCTTAACTGGTCATCGAACAGTGATGCATTTGATGGTCCGGTTTTGGCCAATCGGCCTGCTGGTTCGTACTGATGTGCAACCCCAGCATGAATCATCGATTTCTGAGCCGATGGCGATTCCGCCGTAATCACTCCCTGAATGACATGAACATCAGTGAATCCGTCCGATGAAGCGATGACGCCGAAGATTGTTCCCAGATCCGTGACGGTCAGTTCTCCAGACTTCACCCGAAAACCGCGGGCTGGAGGCGAGACAAAAGCACACACCTTCCCTTGCCGGAGTTTGACCTCCCAACCATCAATAAATTGCAGAGTGACTGGGCCCTGAAGCGCTAACTCCGCCCCACAGGCCATGTGAACCTTCAATGTCCCTTCACGGAAGGAAATCCACTCCCCAGAAGCAGCACTTCGAGACTGTTTTGGAACTTCATTCGACCAGACAATTTTCCCGTCCGCCTCAATTCTGGCAGCAAGAATTGGCTGTTCGGCCTGGCGACTCAGCCGACTTGCGGACATCTGAATCGAACTGATCACCAGACAAAATGCAATCAGACACGCAGCAGTTACAATCGTCCCACGCATCAACTGAAGGCGCCGCGATCGGCGCTGGATTTCCGAAACAATAACTGCCGGTGGATCTGCTTCATGGCTCAGTGTGCGGTGCAATGTTGCCTCAAACCGCATCCACTGAACGTAATATTCGAGAGCCTTATCGTCCTGTTCGATACATTCCCGAATGGATGAGACAATTTCAGGGCACTCCCTGATGTCTCGGGGAAGGAGGAGCAGGTCACGGATTTTTTGGGTGGCGCTCAACGAGACCTCCCTTTCGCCGTTTTTCTTTGAACGCATTCAAAAATGCGGACTCTGAGTCGCTGAACAGTCTTGTACAGGGCCTCAACTGAACGGCCGAGTTCCTCTGCCACTTTCTTGATTGTTGTCTGTTGTCCTTCCCACGTTGCCACCAACCGACGATCCCCCGCGGGCAACTCATCAAGACACTTCTGGAGCGACTCCCGATACTCATCCAAATCTGACGCAGCGAAACTCAGCCCTCCGCTCTCAATTCGGTCAATCAACTCGGGCGACCATGCGAGACAGCGCCCTTCGTTCCGCTTGAACAACAGGATCTTGTTACGGGCAATCCCACATGCCCACGGAACGAACTCTCTCGTCCGGTCAAACTCTGCAAACTTCTCCCAAGCGGTCACACCGACATCCTGAAGCAGGTCGTCGGCGTCAGCCCAATTCATGACCATCGTCAGGATGTAGATGTGAACCTTTGGAGACGCCATGGTCCAAAGGCGAACAAACTCCGCCTGCTCCGCACGCGAGGAATCCAATGCGATTCGATGTTCTCCGGCGGAGTTCATGTTGGGGCCTCGCTCCTGCGCATAGCAGTCCCGATTTCTGGGGAAATTTGGAAACACGTGGCCCGATTGCTTCGCTAGTACACTTACTTTTCACAAAGCGATGTCGATTGGACAAAAATTTATGAGATGTTTGAAAATTTGATTATTTCCAGTGCTCACCGCTGTTGGGCAGCTGAAGGCATGCGAGCAACAGAACATACCGGAAACAGTTGTTGGAAAATGAATTGCGTCAAATCCAATCGTACTATTGTTACCACGATTAGACGGGGCGAGCTTTTTGACCGCAATCGAGGCGCTGAAGATTCGCCTCCCACCACCAAACAATCACATCAGAAACAATGGATGCTTCTCATAAGTGAAGGGCAGCAGGCAAGCATGCATTTCCATTTTCGTTGGCACCTGCCACAATGGCATTAGTAAAAGATCTTGAGTAAGTATTGCGTATGACTGATCTTCACCTGACTGCAAGTCATCTGGACGGAACAATGGGGACGGACAAAAAGTGCCGATGGGGAATTTTGGGAACCTCCACGATTGGTCGGAAGAACTGGGACTCGATCCGGAATACAGGAAATGCCGTCGTGACAGCAGTTGCCAGTCGCGACCGTGGCCGTGCTCAGTCGTATATTGAAGAACTGCAACGAGATCGCCCCTTCGAACATGTCCCCGCCGCATGCCAGTACGAGGAATTGCTTGCCCGCGATGATGTGGATGCCGTCTATATCCCATTGCCCACTGGCGTCCGTTCAGATTGGGTGATCAAGGCGGCACAGGCCGGGAAGCATGTCATGTGTGAAAAGCCCTGCGCCATTGATGCTCACCAGCTCAAGAAAATGGTGTCCGCCTGTCTGGACAATCGGGTGCAGTTCATGGATGGCGTCATGTTCATGCACTCCGCACGACTCCCGGAAGTTCGCCGCGTTCTGGACGATGGGACCACGATTGGAAAGATTCGTCGAATCTGTACCCAGTTCACCTTCCGGGCACCGGAGGAGTTTTTTGGGAGCAATATTCGTTCAACCAGTCAGTTGGAACCGCACGGTGCATTAGGGGATTTGGGGTGGTACCTGATTCGCATTGCAATCTGGGCCATGAATGGAAAAATGCCCAACGAAGTCACTGCACGCTTTCTGCATGTGCAGGAAGATCCGGCAGGGGGAGAGGCCGTCCCCATTGACGTGGACTTCACTCTGTACTTCGATGATGGAGTCAGTGCCTCGTGCTACGCCTCATTTCTGGCGGAGAATCAGCAATTTGTGCACATCAGCGGCACACATGGCCAACTGGAGATGCCGGATTTTGTGCTCCCTTATTATGGATGTGAGTCTGCCTTCTATGTCAGGAAGGATGTGTTTCATGTCTCAGGCTCGCAATTCAATATGGAGCCACACACGCATCGAATTGCAGTTTCGGAATACAGCAACAACAATGTGAATGCTCAGGAAACAAACCTGTTTCGCAATTTTTCCAATCTGGTGCTTCAAGGGACGCTGGATGATTTCTGGCCGACTCTGGCGTTGAAGACGCAGATCGTGCTGGATGCCTGTATGGAATCGGGGCGTCAGCGCGGGCGCCCGGTCGGCATCCCCACTTGACTGGACGCTTGAGTGTGACTCGTTTACCTGCCAACACATTCAACTTCGAAACCTCAACGCTGTTTTTACAGTCACAAAATCGGTTCCGATCGCTCCGGGGGGCTCGAGTTCACAACCGTCCCATTTGCCATCTCCTTATTCTGGTGGCCATTGCCGGAGTCATCACCGGATGTGAAAGACCGACACCGAAGCCCTCCATTCAAGCTGGGTCATCCTCAGAAAGAGAACCCGCTCCGGCGAACTCGTCTTCCACACCACCAGACCATCCAAATCTTCCGTCTTCAGGAATGGACGCCTCACCATTCTCCGATGACAGAGACGTCAACGAGAAGCCCGAACAAGTAGTCAAAGAAGAGAAGGTCCCGCAGAAGATCTATCGGGATTCGGACAGTCGCCCTGTGCGGGATGACACACGGGCAGAGGAGCTTGGGATTCGGAAATACGTCTCGAAGCATCTCATTCTTTACAGCGATCTCCCTCCGGAACAGGTTGAAATGCTTCCGGGGATCATCGATCAGGCTTACGACGCCTGGGTGAAATACTTCGGTGAACTCCCCCCCAATCGGGAAGGGACACCATATCAGATGACCGGATATGTCATTGATGATCCTCAGCGTTTCGTCGCAGCGGGGATGCTTCCGGAAGGCCCCCCCATGTTTCGTTTTGGTCGACACATCGGCGCAGAGTTCTGGATGAACAAGATGAACAGCGATTGCTATCGCAGACATCTTCTCATTCATGA
>CALLWY010000282.1 GCA_938015865.1 uncultured Planctomicrobium sp. | reverse complement strand
TGATGCCGGTCGTGACTCGACCTGCATATGACTACGACCCGATCGCGGAGAATGAACTTCCGCTTCCCCCGGAAATGCGGGGACTTGATGGGCCGACGACTCCAGTGGAGACGAAAGAACCGGAATCCACACTCCAGCACTGACGCCCTGATCAAAATCGCCTGTACATCAAGAGAAACGTTGTCATGTCTTCGCACGCAGCCGCATCACCCCATCTTCGACATCAGTTCGACGATCTGAAGCAACAGCGCGTGTCCGCCGCCTTGGGGATGTGGGCATTCCTGGTGACGGAAGTCCTGTTCTTCGGGGCGATGTTTGTCGCCTATACGGTCTATCGTTACTGGTACTTCCCGGAATGGGACGCCGCCAGTCGGACGTTGGGCCTGACCCTGGGGACAATTAACACCGCCGTCCTTCTGACCAGCAGTCTGACGATGGCATTCGCAGTCGATGCGGGCCATCGCGGTGATGCGAAGGCGATTCAGCGATGGATCCTGGCGACCATTATTCTCGGGATGGCATTTCTCGGGATCAAAGCGGTCGAGTACAAGGACAAGTGGGATCATCGTCATGTCCCCGGTCCGTACTTCCAGTGGAAGTCAGATCACCATGACGCCCACGGTGAAGGACATGCCGCCTCAGCTGAGGGGGGACACGCAGAACTTCCGGACTTCGCCAACACTGGTCCGGTTCAGCTGTTCTTCTCATTCTACTTTGTGATGACTGGCTTTCATGCCATTCACATGCTGATCGGGTTTGGACTCCTGGCGACGCTGTGGATCCAGGCGGGATTGGGCAAATTCACCGCTGAATATTTCACTCCGGTGGAGATGGTCGGCCTGTACTGGCACTTCGTCGATATTATCTGGGTGTTTCTGTTTCCACTGCTTTATCTGATTGATCGGACATAAGGATGGCTTCCGAAAAACACGTCAGCCATGTGAAGCTGTACATTACAATCTACCTGATGCTGCTGGCCCTTGTGGTCGTGACGATTGGGGCTGCCTTTGTCGACATGGGGGACTTCTCGTTCATCGTCGCGATGTCGATTGCAGCATTCAAGACGTTCCTGATTGTTGCAGTCTTCATGCATGTGAAGGATGAACTTCCTCTGGTACGGATCTATGCCGTATTGGGATTGTTCTGGTTGCCCATCTTTTTCTCCTTCGTGTTTGCGGACTATTTGACACGTCCACGCACCTATGCCGGCGTCGTCAATACTGTCACTGCAGCAGAGATGCACAACCTCAACGCTGACTCTCAGTCACATCATGAGGGAGCCGAGTCTGGAGCAACCAAGGGGGATGCCCATTAAGCCCATGCATTCAGTGGAGGGGTGAACTCCTCCTTCCCTGCCCTGCTCTGTCAGAAGCAGCGGGCAGGCACTGACTGGAATCAAAGACACCGCTTTGCTGAACACTGATGAGTTGCAAAGCGGTGTCTTTCTTTTTTTGCCTTACCATCCCTCGAAACTCGCCTCGAAAATGCGATCAGCCCCCAGCGAGGGAAGACGCTGGAGGCTGATAAGCAGGTCAGTTTGTCGAGAGCGTCGAGAGAGGACGATTATGCTCCGGCCACTCTCGTAACGAACACGGTATCAACCGCACTGACGCCGCCGAAGTAGCGGGCTTTCACGCGAAGGACAACATCCCGGTCGAATGCCGCATTGCTGTCGGCCCGCTGGAGGAACGTTTGCAGCGGCCAGATTTCCGACCAGATGAACTGACGGCGGAAGTCTCCCAGGTACCAGAAATTGGTCGCCGGGGTTCCCTGTTCATCGATGAACGGAGAACTGAGAACCTCCAGCGAGTTGTGGATGGGGTTTGCCATGCGGGTCTCGCTACTCTCCTTGTTCACGGAAACTTCGGTGGAGTGGACAATACTGCGTGCCGTTCCCCGCATTTTCTCTGGTACCAGAAGCTGCTTGGCAGGGGCGACAATGGGACGTCGGGTTCCATCCGCGCGGTCATCAAAGACCTCTGTGGCACGGTAGTGAAGAACCTGTTCGACATCGGTCCAGTCCTCCAGCGCAATCGCGGAATTGAAGCTGGTCGAAGTTGTGTTCCCAGTACCGATGTAGTTGCGGTTGGAGCCATCGGAAGCATACAGGGCCTGACCGACTCCGGATGGACGGTAGACATACTTTCCACTGGCGGCATCCGCATCGGTCACGGCGCGAATGATGGTCCGTTCACGTTCCTGCCGGAGATAATATCCCAGTGCCATCGCACGGCGGTTGATCTCCCCGGTCTGATCGAACGCAATCAGCTCTTCATTGATGCTCAGGATTCGTCCCTGCTTCGATTCTTGCGAGGTCACAAACTTCTCTTCGAAGCTGGACTCTTCATACGGATGTCCCTCATAGACTTCCGTCGGGCCGGCAAGGGCCCGGAATCCGGCGATTTTGGTGTTGCGATAGCGGCTCGGAATCACAGAGACCAGTCGGTCTCCGATGAATCCGGAATCATCCTCGTATCCTTCAATGACCTTGCGGCCGATCAGTTCCCCGGTGATGACCTGAAACAGATGCGAGCTGACGCCCGGATTCGATTCCTGAAGCAGGTGTGTGATCGCCTCGGGAGAACTCAACTGACGATCGAGCAGCTGGCTTTCCCGAAGTGATCGCAGACGTGGCAGAACACCGCAGGCCTCTGCCAGTTCATAGTAGGAGAAGTCATCGGGAGTCAGTTTCTTTTCATTCAGCAGTTCCACCACCTTGTGATAGAACCCGGCAGAGCCGTGTGATTCGATCAGGGTTTTGACAGACGTTCCGTGCATAAAAACCTCGAAGAGAGAAGCGGAAATTCAAAAAGCTGTTCAGAGAGTGACGAGCTGGCGACGTGCTGAGACGTCGCCGGAAGGACAATGGGGGCGTTAGCCGATGGCCGCATTCACGTTGGCGCTGGATGTGTGATACGCGGAAGCGAAGGTCACACGGAGCGTGGATGTGGTTGGGGAATATTCCGCTGCGCGGGCAATTGCGGAGCTGGCGACACACGTTTCCAGC
>CALLWY010000281.1 GCA_938015865.1 uncultured Planctomicrobium sp. | reverse complement strand
CGCCCGCCAATGTCACTTCGGGACCACATGCGGGGTACGCGGTGCAGGATCGCCCATTCAGAATGCCGGCTGCTGAGAGGATCTGCAGGCCGTGGCAGACTGCAGCGATGGGCTTTTTGGTCTCATCAAAATGCCGGACAATTTCCAGCACTCGAGGAAACAGGCGGAGATATTCCGGAGCCCGTCCACCGGGAATCAATAAGGCATCGTACCTGCCGGGATCGACCTCCTGAAAGGTGGCATTCAACGTGAAGTTGTGCCCCGGTTTCTCTGAGTAAGTCTGATCCCCTTCGAAATCGTGAATCGCTGTCCGGATTCGATCCCCTTTTTTCTTGTCAGGACAGACAACGTCGACGGAGTATCCGAGCATCTGGAGCGCCTGAACGGGCACCATCAGTTCGTAGTCTTCAACGAAGTCACCAGCAAGGCAAAGGATTGATGGCATGAGAGGAATCGACTCCGAGGTTCAGGGAGAAAAGTGGTGAACCATTGCGGAGCCGCATCCCGAGACGGACGCGGCTCCACGAAATGGCGATCAGAATCCGCGGGCCTTCTTGATGTCATCCATGTTTCTCAAATCATAGTCGATGCCGACATAATCCAGCAGCGAGCAGAGCGCACGAACGGCAACACCCATTCCGTCGGGACCGCTGAAGCCTCCAAACTGTCCCCCACCCTTCAGGTGCGGTTCCAGTTCCAGGAAGGTTCCCGGAAGGCCAAACTTCTGCATGCGTGCTGCGGCCTGTGGAATGTGCTCACGGAAATCCCGCAGGATCGCTTCGTGCCCGGAATCGCCGATGTTGGCGGGGACAAAGTTCTTGAGACGCTCTTCATCGACATACCCCTTCCATTCGAGGGTCGGGTCGATCTTGTAGTCCTTGATGTGGATCCACCCGATGTAATCCCGCATGGCCACGTATTCTTCGAAACACTGAACGGGAGTCATGTTCTGGGAAGAGAGGTTTCCTCCATCGTAGATGACGACCAGGTTTTCCCGATTGAGCTTGCGGGCGAGTTCCGCCAGAGTCCGGCCGTTTTGTCCAATCAGGTTGGCTTCGACTTCAAGGCCGTAAACGATGTTGTGTCGGGCAAACTCGTCCGCCACCTTCCCGATCAACTCGACAGCCTGATCGATATAACCCTCGGGTGCCTCTCCCTTGGGCTGATAGAAGGAGAATCCCCGGATCAGCTTCGCATCAAGGGCCAGTGCTGCACGGATGGTGTTGGCGACTTCCCCCTTCATGTAGTCGTCGAACGGGACATACTTGTTGTGAGAGCCGTCCTCCTTGTCGAGCAGTTTGATCTTGCCAATCCGCGAACCGATACTGGTCACGGACATTCCATACTCGGCATGGATTTTGGCCAGTTGGGACAGTTCATCGTCGCTGAGCTCAACAACATGCTTGACCTGCCCGGAGCCGGTGACATCGACAAATCGGGGGCTGTAGTACTTCAGACCCAGTGCGGAAAGTGCAGCCATCTGTTCGATCGCTGTCTTTCGATTGGCAGCTTCATCGGCAAAGGCACTGAGAATGATCGATGGATTGGTCGACATCAGTTGACGTTCCTCAATGTAAGTTTTTCTGCTTTCGGGTGATTTCGGTGAGCCGTGCCCCCCTTCTCAGGAGGAAACATCACGAAAGATCATGGCATGAATGGACTCAGTTTTCGGGAGTCTCAAAATCCATCCCTTCCGGTTACGACGTTTTCACGGGCGGGGAAGAGATTAACGCATCCCGCGTGGGTGACACTCGGCTGTGAAGGTTTCAGACCCTGATTGTGAGTCTCGCAGCAGGATCGTGCAATCGAATGAAAAACAAAAGCAGGCTGCTTCACAAGCGAAGCAACCTGCTTTTGAGGTGAAACCCTGTTTCCAGACGGGGAACCGTTCCGGATTCAGCAGCAACAGCAGATGGGAGTGCCGTTCAAGCAGATGTAACAGCAGCAGCCGTTTTCCTGACAGCAGGCCAGAGCCTGGCAGCAGGCCTGAATCATGGCACAGCAGCCAGCATCGCCGCTGCAGCAGGTGATGCAGCAGCCGTCATCGGTGCATTCCACCTTGCAGTTCCCGCAGACCAGCTTGCACTCAAACACAGTGACGCCGTTCCACTGGCAGGTGATGGAGCACTGTCCCCCTGCCAGAGAGCGGCAGAGATTCTGCAGCGTCCCACAGGCAATTTCATCTTCGCAGTGACAGTGCAGTTTGACTCCATCCTTGCACTCTTCGATGCGGAGATCGCAGCGGGGAACGACGCACCAGTTGGTAGCGGCGCCCTGAGCGGCAGTAACTGCCGGTGCGGAGAATGCGGAGCGATCCACCAATACCGAGTTCGCCATAACATCGACTCCTTCCAATGTCCGGTCCGAAACAAACACTCCGGACAGCGACCATTTGTAAGGGCCTCTGAATCATTCAGTGGGCACAACCTTACGTAAGGGGTTATAGACCTCCCGCGGGCGGGTCGGAAGCTTTGAAGCAGTGAGAATTTATACGAGACAGGTTGAAATTTAACGATCAAAACGCCTCAAAACAATATCTTCTTTCAAACCCCATAAAAAACCCGCAAAAATTCGAAAAGAGCAGGCATGCTCCGCCGATGAGACTTCCACAATGGTACGTTCATCCTTCTATTCCTGTTGTTGTTCCAGACGCGAGGCGCGAACAGCCTGAAACATCGCGGGATGACTTCATTTCATCCACGACAAACAGTGACTGACTCGCGCCCGGGACGAATGTTCCGGGCGTTTTCGTTTCAAGACAACACGGAATATTGGCATCCATTCGACAAGAACAGACATCCATGGCCACCAACCGCATTTCCCGGTATTTTGCGGCAAGTTCTGAAATTCGTTCCCAGAACAGCACGACACTGGCAAGTCCACCATCCGGTTTTGTGCTGCTCCCTGCGGGACTCGTGGGAAATCCAGCGATGTTCCCCGCGATTCAGGATCTGCACGAGAACGCGCTGCGTGCGGCAGTGGCTGAATCAGAAGCACGCTTCCTGAAGATTATGGAGTCTCTGCAAAACTGACAGACGTGCTGTCAACTCATTTCCCTCTCAGCCCTTTCCGGGGGCATTGCAAGCAAAAAGCGCCTGCTGGAATCTTCGTTCCAGCAGGCGCTATTTGTTTTGGTGATTTGATCTCAACGGGAATGGGAATCAGGCAGCAGATCTCGACGGGACATCGTTATTCAAAACGCCTTCGTTGTTGACGGACTCTGTACGTCGATTGGGACTGTCCCCCGGTCCGAGTGGTTCTTCGGATGGGAGAACCTGGGCAATATCCACCCGATTGGCATCGCCTCCGAAAGCCTCCAGGTAGCCGAGAATTTCCTGATAATGCCCATAGATTCTCATCGAATCGAAGCGGGTAATGAATCGGGTCCGGTCTCGACTGTTCAGTCGCGTCCACGCGACAATCGCCTTGTCAATTGCCCCGAGGAGAACCAGAGCGTGGGCACTCTTGAGCTTGAGCTGTGAGAGGAGCGGAATATCCGGATCGGAACCATCCAGTGCAAAGGGGAGATCAATCAGTCCGCCAGACTGGTTTTGAATGTCCGCTCCTCCGAAGGGGGAGTCATTGAGTTCGATGACATTCCCGGTGTTCATGGCCCGTTCGATCTTGTCTCCCAGGTCGACATTGTCCGGGTTATGCGTCACGCGACGGCGCCAGCGGTCACAGGCGACGAGCAATGCTTTCAGATGAGCCTGCGTAGGGTCGTCGAATCCTCCCCGATCGGAGAGTTCGTCATTCGCCAGAAGTTCTGCCCGCAGGGTGAACAGCGGAGTCAGAGCGGCAACGATATGCAGGTTTCTCAGTTGGACAATCGCGCGACGAAACTGTTCTTTAGCGGGATCTCCGATGGGCATGATAGGACTCCTGAAAAAGTGGTCGTTGTTGGGAGGCTGCTGCGATGGAAGTTGACGTGAACAGCAAACGCGCCGTGGTTCTTCCGGCGTTACGTGGTCAGGGGGGCGACTTCGTCGACCCTCGCGTCGATGGCGTTTCGCAACTTCTCGATGAGTTGTGCCGACTCCGGTTCATTCTGGACGAGTTTCTCCAGCTCGTCGTCGAGGAACATGCCACGGAGCGTGTCAAGTGTTGCCACACGTCCCTCTGTTTTTCGCAGTTCAAGAAGCTCACGTGCTTCATCCAACTCTCTGGGAAACGGTGCGCGAATCGCTCTCTCCCTCCTTTCGCTCAAGTGATTGGCCTTATGATTCGGCGACGTCCGGGAACGCCGGCGCTGACGGCGTCTCCAGGCCAGCGACAATAGGGAAAGGGCGACCCCCGCTGCTCCCCCAGTGGCAGCACTTCCACCAATCACTCCCATCCACTGAAGGACTGACAAGTTCATGGTGGACATCCAGAACAGTCCACGCGGCTGAGGAGGAGGTGTGGCCGTCTGCGGACTGTCAGAAGTCTCTTCTGGAGAACTCTCCAAAGGTGCTGGAACCGATGGAGTCTCTTCGCCGACTTCGGAAATGGCTGGTTGAGGTGTGGAGGGCGATGTCTCTTCGTTTGAGTGAGAAGGGGGCAGGTTCTGCAGTGGAGAAAGTCCCAACCGTTGAAGAAGCTCCGTCGGATCGGAATAGCCGTTCAACTGTTGAGGCGATCCACGGTTCAAGATGAAGGTCGGAAGTGATTCAATGCCGTTGCGGATCGCCTCCGATGTGTTGCGGTCATAATCCCGCCATTCGATTTGAAATGCAGATTCCAGTGCCTGTCGAAACGGGAGCATATTCCAGAAGTCCGCCTTGAACTGACGACACGGTGGACACCATTCCGCCGTCCAGATGGCCAGGATAGGCCGACTCTCTGGAAAAGGTGCAGAAGGGGCGGGATGAATGATCGGGTGTTGGCCATGAATGGGGCACCAACCCTCCCGGCAGGAGGCGTGAACCAGAGAGTGTCTCCACTTCCTCCATTCCTCACGGAGCGTGGGAATCGTCAGTCCATAATGCCGATACAGTCGGGATTCCACCGAGTCTGTCTCTCGTTGAAATGCCAGCAATACCTCCGGGGAATTTCGTGTGAGCAGAAACTCCACGATGGAAAATCCAAGGGCGTACAGGTTTGCTGTTGCTGCGGAAGTCGTGGGGTACTCCATCGCATTCAACCATTCCGCAGTGATTAGTTCAGGTGGCATCGCCCGAGCCGTTGTCCGAAGTTGCTGGTGAACTTCGGGAGATTCCATCAACGTTGCACACCCTTCATCCAGCCATCTCTCGATGCGGCGGCGTACGAGGGAGACCCGAACCATATGATCCACCTCATGAGGGATGACATCCCGGATCAACGCTTCGCGGTGCCCAGAGATCTCCATTCTCCAGCCAAAGACTTCACCCCCCTCAATCTGGAACTGGGTCTTTCCGCTTCCGGAATGCAGGGCGGGGACAACGAGAATCGGACATGGGGAAGACCAGTTTCCCGGAAGCGGGGCTCCCGACCAGAACAGGGCAGAACGATGCCGGGCCGCCTCCGCTGCATTCGTGATGGCCGGATCTGGGGAGACGAAGTTACGAGCCTCAGCGATCTCGGGGAGCGCCACCAGCAGGAGCAGCACCAGCATCACGCTCCCCGTCCGTGAAACGCTCTGAGAGGGGCGACCAGAGAACAGGAAAGAATTACGCAGCACGAACTCCTCCTTCATCGAGTTGACACTGAATGGAGGTGGAATCGAAGGTGGCAACTCGTTCGTACTTCCCGGTCCGGACCAGCTCCCGTAGCAGGCGGGCAGGGTGGTAACGGGACGGGTTGGCATGGTTCATCCGGTTCAGTCGCATAATCACGGCAGCGACCAGCTCCGAACAGAACAGCTGTTGCAGGTTGGCTCCGGGGAAGAAGCGGGAATATTGAAAGACCCGGGTCCCGGAGAGGAGGGCTCCGCCAAGGTCGTAGTCGATTCCCGGATCAATGAATTCGTCCAGAATCAGACGGGTGAGGAGGCGGCTTTCCTCAATCGTCAGCCGGTTGAAGTGAGTGAGGCGATAGAGATCGACCCGGCCCCCCTCACGGACGTAATCCTTCACTCGTTCGACAGGCAAATGCGCCTGTGCCCCGGAAACCGGTGCCTCACGAATCAAACAGGGGGAGCGGCACAACGTGGTCGACTCGGTCCAGATCATCTGGCCGCGCCAACGGCAAAGAATCGCGACATGAGACGGTCCGACCCGCAAGGAAGCCGGAGGGAAAAGCGTGGCTGTCCCCCAGCGAATGATTTTTCCTGTCCAGTCCGTGCCGTAGCACGCAGCAATATCTCCCGGCTGAAATTCCATGTCTCTCTGCTCGACGCCTGTATGAACCGGTTGACCTTTCGGAAAGACAAATCCGAACGGGTTTCTACTGCTAACCGGTCAGGTCGCGCGCAGCGGGAGCAGGTCAGGGCAGGATCTGTGTCAGGGGGACGCTATTTGGACGACGTGGCCTGCAGAAGCAGCAGCATCTCCGCCCATTGAATCTTTCGGGCGGCTCGTCCCAGCGGGGACTCGTCCTCGCCCGCACAGTCACGACACAGGTCGACAAAGGCCATTGCATCCCAGCCGGACTGAAAACGTCTTGCCCAAGGGGCGGCTCCCGGATCGTCGCACTGACGGAACGTTGCCGTTGCGAACTCAGCAAGCCGACGGTGAATGGGGTGTGAGCCGACATTTCGGAACCAGTATTTCGCATTGCTGTAATCCGGTTCCCGTCGATGAAGGATGGCGTGCCAGTAGTCCCCGTTTCGGGGACGTCCCTGGCCTTCGATCCCTTGTGCGAACTGGTGGCATCGCTCCTGGTCCCCCAGAATCTGACAGAGTCCCGCACTCAATGCCTGACCGGAGACGGTCTCACCAAAGGCTTCGACAAGCGAACATTCGCTGAACGACAATGGTTGTGAGGAGGCAACGAGACTCGGAAGGCGCGGATCGTCAATGGACGACTCCAGTGCTGACTCCACAATGGCAAAATAACGCTGCGGAACTTCCGGGTGCCCCTGAGCAAGCTGGCCGAATGGAAAGAGTCTCGATGAAGAGGATGTGGCGGACTGTCGTTCGGCAGTCCAGCGTTTCTGCTCGACAAAGATCAGTGCCTCCCATCGGGCTTCCGCTGCGAGTCCAGCGACTTCGATGGGGCATTCCAGCCAGAGAAGTTTCCCGAACTCGCCGATGGGGACAATCAACCAGTCTGGCGGGGAATGGGAAAACATGGGGCGAGCCACGTCCCAGGCTGCCGAAATCAGCGGTTCGAATTCTGGAGGGCCAAAGGCGAGAATGGGGGCTGTTCCACGAACTGAATCTGCTTTGAACGGGGATTCCGGGGTCGGGACCGGACAGAATTCGACTTCAGAAAGAGACATGAGACTGGCCTGCTTGTAGGGGAGAGCGACAGTGGATGGGATTCGCTCTCAGATTCTGGGATCGAGATGTGTGTCTCATCACATCGATCCCGGTCGAAAATTGCAACCCTGCAAATGAAGAGCGGTCGAGCTCTTGCCAGAGTCGGAGCCAGTCGGAGAGAAATCCTGCAAGTGCTGTGCAGGCCTATGTTTGAGCAGGACAGACGGAGTCTTCCAGTGCCTTGAGCAACTGATTCACAATAAACGGCTTGTAAAGGACTGTCCGAAGTCCCATCTGGCGGGCACGAACGAGCGTATGTTCGCCGTCGTAGCCAAATCCGGTCATTAGAATGACTGGCAAGGCTTCGTTGGTCTCCCGCAGCCGTCGATACAGTTCTGAACCGGACATATCGGGCGGTTTGATATCACAGATAACCGCGTCGTAGTGGAATGTTCGCACCATGCGGAGGGCCTGTTCGCCATCCCGTGCGGTCTCGACGATCACATCAAACCGTTCCAGAATTTCATGGGCGCTGTGGCGGATCTCCCGTTCCTTGTCAACGACCAGAACGCGCTTGGCACAGATCCGCGGATGGGTTTGCTTGCGGACGACTGCGGAACCCGATTCAGAATAAATTGTGGAGCCGACCTGGCGAATCAGTTCGCGGATATCCTGTGTATGCTGGAGTACCCGTTTGAGTCGCTCACGCACCTGTGGGTCACTATCGCCGAATTTTTCGTACAACCACGAGGAATCGTTGAGGATATCATCAACGGGATCGGCCACTTCACAGAGCATCCGCTTGGTGCTTTCCTCGACGGTTGTTGCCTTTTCGGCCATCAACAGATCGAGTGTATTCAGCGCGACGGCCACTTCCCGGCAGAAGAGCTCGAGAAACTGGAGGTCTGTTTGTGAAAATGCACCCGGTCGAAAACTTTCGACGTTGAAAGTCCCGAGGACCTGATCATGCCGGATCAGGGGGACGGTGAGAGAACTTCGGGCTCCCGTTGCTCCCACCAGATAGAGCGGATCGGTGGCTGTATCTTCGCAAAGGTAACTTCGCCCTGTCGCCGCGACGAAGCCGGTGACTCCGTTCCCTTCGGCGCTCACTTTCAGGATTCGTTGCTCTGCAGTCGGGTCCATCCCGAGTGCCAGTAGCGGACGCAAGGTCTCGGTTTCCTGGTCAATTACGCGGACTTCAACTGTCTCAAACTCAAGGAGTTCCTGAGTGTAGTACCGCAACTTGGACTTCAGGAGTTCGATCCGGTCGTGAGTCGAGAGGTCCAGAACCTCTTCGGGGTGCAGGTCTCCCAAGTCGAGTCCCGCCTTGTAGATCGCGTTGAGCTTCTGTTGCTGCAGAATTTCTTCGGTATTGTCCCGGAGAATGACCAGAAGCAGCTGTTCCTCTTGTTGCTGGGCTCCACTGGTGCTGGGGACCGGGCTGACGGAGACGTCGTAGAATTTCTTCTCGTTAACGCGGACGCGGGTTTTGACTTCCTGTCCTGTTGCGAGAACGGTGTTTACCGGGCTGAAGTTCTGCCCGATGATCTCGGCATTTTTCCAGACATCAAAGAGGCGTGGAGCAGGGCACTTCTCGGGGGTGTCGTCTTCGTTGGAGAGGCTGATGATCTTGTTGGCAAGTTCATTGGCCCAGAGAATCTGCTCGCGCTCGTTCAGGAGCAGGATCGCTTCGGGAAAATGATTAAGTAGTCCGGAAGCTTCAATCATCATGCCGGCAGCGGCATCATCATTGCCAACAAGGCAGACTCCCGGAGGAGAGGCTGTTTTAAGCCGTTCCAAAGCCTCCCCCAGCGAGTCAGTTTCTGTGAATTTGCAATGTTCCTTCAACCTGTCCACCACCGGCGAAAGCGCCGCAGGTTTCACTCCGAAGACCAGAACTTCAACTTGATCCGGCACGTAAACTCCATCGGCCAGGATGACGTTTCCGCTGCATGATCTCGGCCTGTCAATCTCGACCTGTCAGCGGGAAACATGTCCTTTCTTGCCAGTCTGAACAGGGTGTCGCACTGGATGCCGCGAGTGTCGCGTGACCGCATCCAAGCCATCTTACGGGTCGGATCGGTTCCCGACAATGAGATTTCTCGCTCTTTTGCGCGACGGTTCGTCCCTTGTAATCCACTCTATCGTCTGATTCCAGACCGGAATGCAGATTCTCAATTTATATATTAACGTTCGTGATTGCGTTCTTGTTCAAGGGACGTTTTGGGTCTCCTCAGGACCTGACTCGCTGACTGAGGTGATCGGTCTGGGGCTCCCGATGCCATTACGGACACAGGTCCGAATTTTACGTTTGTGAGCATGACAGGAACTGGCGTCATTTGAACTCATCGTTACTCCTGTTACACTCTCGGTTTCGCCACTGACTCCGTCGTTGCCGGATTGCGACGGAGGATTTCCTGAACGGATCGAAGACAGGCACATGCAGACACAATCATTTCTCACCGCCCTTCGTGATGCTCCGCTCAACCAGGACGAGATTCGCAGTATGCTGAGCTCGGCGGTTGGGGCTGGGAGTTCGGAATTTCGCAAGGCTGTTGAACAAGTTGCCGCGGAATCTGAGCAGAACCCATCGCTGGCAGTCCGGGCTGGCATTGGATTCTTCCTGCTGGGGCAGGCCGAGAAGGCCGAGGCTGCTCTTTCCGGCTGCAAAGAGGGGATCGGACGCTACTACCTTGCAAAGGCACTGAGCACGCAGGGCAAATACGAACAGGCTGTCAAGGAGTTTGAAGCCGCTGCCAAGGCAGGGTACCAGCCGATCGAGTCCACTCTTTTATCTGCAGGATGTCTCCGAAAGCTTGGGCAGCTGGAAGAAGCAGAGAAAGTGATTCGCAGCACCGGCGCTGAAGGGGCGAGGCTGGCCGAATACTCCTATCAGATGGGGTGCATTCTCGCTGATCGGGGGGACAGCTTCGGGGCGATCGAATATTTCGAGCGTGCCGTCGATATGGATCCCAATCATCAGCGGGCTCTGTTCGCTCTCGCTGTTCAGAGCAGCCGCCACGGTGATGATGAAGAAGCGATCCAGCTTTACGAACGCTGCCTTTCCCGGCCTCCGTTTTACCTGGGGGCACTGTTGAACCTTGGACTGCTGTACGAAGACAACGAAAATTACGCTGCAGCACAGTACTGCTTTGAACGGGTCCTCAAGTACGACCCCAATAACGAACGCGCCCGGTTGTATCTGAAGGACATCGAAGCAACCGGCAATATGTACTACGACGAAGACTCACTCAAGCAGCAGCAGCGGCTGGAGCAGCTTCTCAGTCGGCCGGTCACCGACTTCGAACTTTCCGTTCGCAGCCGGAACTGTCTGGCGACCATGGGGATTCAGACGCTGGGCGATCTCACCCGTATCAGCGAGCAGGAACTTCTGGCCGGAAAGAACTTTGGAGAGACGTCTCTGACCGAAGTTCGAGAGCTGATGCGGATGCACAATCTGCAGCTGGGGCAATTCCTGCACGAGAAAACCCGCGAACCGTCGTTCGATATCCGCGACCTTTCTCCGGAAGAGCAGGCCAAGCTGGCACAGCCGGTCACCGACCTCAATCTCTCGGTTCGCTCTCGCAAGTGTATGACCCGGCTCGGAATCGCCACCATCGGCGAACTGATTGCCCGTACCCCGGACGAACTCCTCGCGGCAAAGAACTTCGGGGTGACCTCCCTGAACGAAATTCGAGACAAACTCGCCGAGATGGGGCTCAAGCTCAGAAACGACTGATTCAGAAACGACTGATTGGTCACTGGGACTCCGTTTCATCGTCATATCCTATCGCCGGCTGAATTCGTTTTTGTGAAATTCGGCCGGCGAAATGGGGCGGCAAGGAGAAATGACTTGCAGTCCCCGAACCTGAATCGGCCCGGAGCCGGTCCCCGGTAGGATTGGCTTGTTGGCCGTTCGCAGTCTGGTTCGGGAGGGACTGTCCATTCCTGAGATCCCCCTGAAGGCGAAGCGACGACTTCGCAAGTTGGTCTCTGGGGAGATGGACGGTCAGGAAGATTGCGAGGATGAAATTCCTCGTCAGACGAAGCGTTCTCGTGTTACATGGTGATACGGGCTGCGGTCAGATGTTCCAGTTCCCGATTCAGAACGGCCTGTCGTGAGGACTGCCGCGTATCCTCTCATTCAAACGATCGAACGACATGATCAGCGATCCGCAACTTCGTAAAATTGCCAGCCGTGTGGAAAATGGAGAGCGGCTGTCTTTTGAGGATGGCGTCTATCTGGATCGCCATGCCGATTTGCTGACGCTCGGACGGCTTGCCCATCAGGTTCGACAGGCAAGGCACGGGAATATTGCGTACTACAACACCAATATTCATCTCAATCCGACGAACGTCTGCGTTTACCGATGTACGTTTTGTGCATTTCGATCCGATCTGCGTGCTGAAAAGAGTTACGTCTTTACAGAACAGATGATTCGGGAGCGTGTTCTGGAAGCCAAGGCAGCCGGGGCAACCGAAATTCACGTCGTGGGTGGACTTCACCATCTCAAGAAATTTGACTGGTACGTCGACGTCATCCGCACCATTCATGACACATGGCCGGAGATTCATATCAAGGCCTGGACCGGCGTTGAAATCAGCTGGTTCGCCCATCTGACCAAGAAGCCCTATTCATGGATTCTTCAACAGTTGATCGATGCGGGGCTGGGAAGTCTCCCCGGTGGGGGGGCCGAGATTTTTGATCCGGTCGTCCGGGCCCAGATTTGCGAACACAAAGCCGATGCGAAAAGCTGGCTGGACATTCACCGGGCCGCTCATGAACTCGGGTTGAGGTCCAACGCGACAATGCTTTACGGGCATGTCGAACAGGCAGAGCACCGAATTGATCATCTGTTGAAACTCCGCGAGCTGCAGGACGAGACCGGCGGTTTTCAGACATTCATTCCACTGGCGTTCCATCCTGAGAACACCGGTATGGCGCACCTCCCCAAACCGACCGCTCATATGGACCTGCGGATGATTGCGCTGTCGCGGCTGATGCTGGACAACTTCGACCACATCAAAGCCTACTGGATCATGCTGGGGGAACAGACCGCTCAGGTCGCCTTGAACTTCGGGGCAAATGATCTCGATGGGACCGTGGTCCACGAACTGATTTACCATGATGCCGGGGCAAAAACCCCAGAAGGGTTGACCGTGTCGGAACTGCACCGGCTGATCCGGGAGGCTGGTTGCGAGCCTGTTGAACGGGACACCCTGTACCGTCGCGTGATTCGCAACGGAGCTGAATGGCGGGTTGAAGAACCGGTCCTCGCATCCTGACGGATCGGCCGGAGACGCTGTTCCTGCTCTCTCCATGATCTCAACGTGGATGGGGCCAGGATGATCTGAATGGGGCCCGTTCGATGGTGACGTGATTTCTCCGTTGCCTTGTCAAACGGAATCCGTTGAGTCACCCTTGATTCACATACGCTGATGGCCAATTTCATTCCAGTGGGACTCCTCTCATCGGGCCATCGGCGAGAGAAGAATTGGCCCTCATGACCTCACGCGATGAAATCCTCCGGACGATTCGCAGGCAGTTGCCGCAGTCGTCCCCGCTTCCCGACCTGTCTGGCGACTGGATTCACTATGAACGTCCTGTCGAGCAGTTCGGGATGGTCCTGTCTGCGGTCGGGGGAACTCTCCATTGCGTGCGAAGTCTCAGCGATATCCCTCCCTTGCTGGCTGATCTGATCGAGCCGGGACATCGGGTGATTTCCGGGATTGATCAATTGTTCGGGCCCGCTTTCCCGTACGATTCTATCGCCGATCCCCACGACCTGGAGGATGTCTTCCTTGCTGTTCTTCCGGGGGAGCTTGCCGTTGCCGAAAATGCAGCAGTGTGGGTCCAGACCTCCTCTCTGATCCAGCGAACCCTGTATTTCATCGCACAGCATCTGGCTCTGGTTGTTCCCGCTTCGCATGTGGTGAATAATCTGCATGAGGCATATGAACGGATCTCGCCACGTAGCGCCCGATTTGGCTGTTTTATCTCTGGACCATCGAAAACTGCGGACATTGAACAGGCTCTCGTCAAAGGGGCACACGGGGCCAGGACACTGAATGTCTTTCTGGTGGAGGAGATGTAACCGCCTGAATGTCGACTCCACGCATCTATCTCGATAACGCAGCAACAAGCTATCCCAAGCCCAAGCAGGTCTGGGATGCGGTTGATCGATATCAGCGCGAACTGGGGACCGCCATCGGTCGAGGCAGCAGCCGGGCAGGGGAGGAAGTTCAGCGAATCATTGACCGTTGCCGGACGCAGATTTCCCGGCACTTCGGAGTCTCTCGCCCTGAGTACGTGCTGTTTGCCAACAGCGGGACCGATGCACTCAACATGGCCATCTTCGGTCTGCTGAATGAGGGGGATCGCGTCATCACGACGCCATGGGAACATAACTCGGTGCTTCGCCCTCTGGCGGCTCTGGCCCGGAAAAAGAACGTGCAGATGGTGTCTCTCCGTTCCGATTCCGCTGGGGGAATCGACCTCGAGTCTCTGGAGGAGGCGCTCCAGACCCCGGCCAGGCTGTTGATTATCACACACGCTTCGAACGTCACCGGGGTGATTCAGCCTGTTCGCGAAGTCGCCCGGATGGCCCAGGCTGCCGGGGTCCCTGTGCTGCTGGATGCCGCACAGACGGCGGGACATTGTCCGGTGAACATGGCAGATCTGGGGGTCGACCTGATTGCGTGCCCCGGTCATAAGGGGTTAATGGGACCACTCGGGACAGGGGTCTTGATGCTGAGTGAGAAGATCGCTCCTCTGCTGGAACCGTTTCGGTATGGAGGAACCGGTACCAGCAGCGAGTCCCCCGAACAGCCTCTCACCTTGCCGGACCGCTTTGAAGCGGGGAATCTGAATGCACCGGGACTGGTCGGACTGGCCGCTGCGATGGACTGGCATGTCGATCAGAAGGAATCAGCTGGGGGCTGGGCTGGAATGTCTGCATTCATTCAGGATCTGACGAACATACCGGGGTTGATCTGCCATCTGGCAGAGAGTCCATTGCCCCGCGTCGATGTGGTGAGTCTTTCAGTTCCGCGCGTTGCTCCTCAGGTGATGGCGACGCTTCTTGATGAGCATTTCGGGATCGAGTGCCGGGCCGGGCTTCATTGTGCGCCTCTGGCACATCGGGAGCTGAAAACCTTGGAGCAGGGGGGGACTGTTCGATTGAGTCCCGGTCCGTTTACCACTGAGGAAGAAATTGATCGGACACTGGAAGCGCTCGCCCAAATCGTTGTGGCGATGTGATGACACGATGACGCCCCTTCAATAGGGGCAGTGCTGCCTGACCCGCGTTGACGCAGTGAATTCCCGTCTCTGCCGTTCCGGGTAGCATCCCTGATCCTGTGGGCCACAGACAGGTTCGCATCAGATATTTCCCACGTTCCACTGCTGTTGCTCAGAATTCTGGAACGGACCATCGGAACAATTGCTACGACAGGTATTCTTTGATCGGCATTTTTCACCGATCACCCCGGGACCGGCAAAAATTGCAAATTTCTCTGATGACGTGATTCGATATCAAGCACGAACGGTCGAGGTGCATCATCGGGCCAAAGATCAGATCCGATAGCGTCCTCCGAATGATGAACTGGACAGATGAGGTCCAGTCGCATGAATCAGATACGAATGATAGGCCGTCCGTTGGCGTGATGAGGGACAGTACCAGGGAAGCGGGTTCATGGCGACAGGGCCGTCGCGACGATAAGCGCGCGGACATCAACCCCACGGAACTTGAACCATGGCTTTGTCGATTGCGAACAACATTGCGTCATTGAACGCCCGCAACAATCTGAATCGCGCTTCAAATGCGTTGCAGACCTCGGTTGAGCGTCTTTCTTCCGGCCTGAAAGTCAATCGTGGTGCTGATGGTCCTGCAGCACTGGTGATCTCCGAAAAGCAACGGGCCCAGATCGCAGGTCTCAAACAGGCGATTGACAACTCCAACAAGGCCGTCTCCCTTGTCCAGACCGCAGAAGGGGCACTCAGCGAGATTAACGATCTTCTGGTCAAGATCCGCAGTCTGGCCCTCGATTCTGCGAACTCCGGGGTGAATGACGCAGACGCAATGGCTGCGAATCAGGCGGAAATCAGCAATGCTCTCGATACGATTAACCGAATCGCCAGCAACACCCAGTTTGGAACAAAGAAACTTCTGGATGGTTCGGCTGGAATTTCCGGCACAACGAGCTCTGCAAATGTGACCTTCCTGAAGGGGGCTTCGACCACGAATGCCGGAGCGTATGCCGTTGCTGTCACGACCGCCGGAGAACGAGCCAAACTGGTCGCTGGAACTGCTCAAACGGCCGCGCTTGCGGCTGATGAGACGTTGACCATCAATGGGGTCTCGATCGAACTCAACGCCGGAATGAATCAGGGGCAGGTGGTTTCCAAGATCAACGAGTACACCTCGCAAACGGGGGTGGTTGCTGATGTCTCTGCTGGTGCACTCGCCCTGCACACCGTTGCGTTCGGATCTGAAGCGACTCTGTCTGTGGTCTCGAACGTCGCCGCTGCAGCAAACAGCACCGGATTCGGAACCACGATTTCGAATGATGCTGGCGTCGACATTGTTGGAACAATCGATGGTGTCTCCTTCTCAGGGAAGGGGAATATCCTCACCGCGACAAGTGGAGTGGCCAAGGGGCTCATGCTCCAGTTCGCGACCTCCGGTGCAGATCCCACCGCCACGGTGACCGGTGCTCAAGGTAACGTGACAGTCGTCAATAACTCGCTGACCTTCCAGATCGGTCCCAATCAGAACCAGACGACCCGCGTCACGATTGACCGCGTTGATTCAAGTTCACTTGGACTGGGTGTGGCAGGGAACCAGTTCGCCAATCTCGCCGCCATCGACGTCTCTTCCGCCAGCAAGGCACAGGATGCCATCGGCGTCATCGACAAGGCGATCAACGATGTCACGAACCTGCGGGGAGATCTGGGAGCGTTTCAACAGAATACGTTGACCTCCACAACGAACAACTTGCAGACCACTCTCGAGAATACGACGAATGCGGAATCGGTGATTCGCGATACCGACTTTGCTGCGGAAATCGCCAACTTCACAAAGAATCAGGTTCTCGTGCAGGCAGGAATCTCCATCCTGCAAAACGCGAATCAGACGCCGCAGATGATTCTCTCTCTGTTGCGATAAGCCCGTATTGAAGTCTTCGATGGAGGGCTTCAATCCAGATACAGACGCCCGCACGGTCTTTTCGATCGTGCGGGCGTCAATCGTTTGAGGGATTGGTTCAGTTTGAGGGAGTGTCTGGGAATGATTTCCATGCTGCTCCAAGGAACCGGGCGAGATCGGAAGCGATCATTCCCGGCTGTGAATACTCTGCTGCGGCAAGGTCTCCAGCCCGACCGTGCAGGAAGACTCCCAGCTGAGCCGCTGAAAACGGGGACATCTTCTGTGCAATGAGTGCCGCAATCAGCCCGGTCAGAACATCCCCTGTTCCTCCGGTGGACATTCCGCTGTTTCCGGTTGTGTTCACATAGAGTTGCTGGCCATCCGTAACGACGGTCCCTTCTCCTTTGAGCACAAGAACCACCCCATGCTTCCGGGAGAACTCTACCGATATCCCTTCACGATTGTGTTGGATCTCATCGATTGTTTTGCCCGTCAATCGGCCGAATTCTCCCGGATGGGGCGTCAGAATTCGGGGCCCAGCGTGTTCAGAAAGGATCTCGGGAGTCTGAGACAGGAGATTCAATGCATCGGCATCGACCACCAGTGGAATTTCCGCCTGCTGATACAGGGTCGTCACCAGTTCCCGAGCGACCCGTGACTGTCCCAGTCCCGGGCCAATGGCACAGACATTCTTTCCATCGACAGCCCCCCAGACCTCTCCCAATGCGGGGTCATCAAGGACACCAGCGTCGTCGACGCTGAGGGGGATCGTCAGGTAACTGGGATCAATGGCTGCGACGATATGAGCGACCGATCGAGGTGTGGCGACATAAACCAGTCCCGCCCCACCTCGTAATGCTCCCAGCCCCGACAGGGCGGCTGCCCCGCTCATCCCGGTGCTTCCAGCGACGATCAGGACTCGCCCGAACGTCCCCTTGTTCGACTGCGAGGGACGGGAAGGGGGAGTCGGAAGTGATGTCAGACGCTGAAGAGTCATGTGGTTTTGTTCCGCCGATCAGTTTGCGGTGCCGATGTCTTCGAGAAACTTCTGCTCAGAGAGGATCGTGATTCCCAATTGCTGGGCCTTCTCGAGCTTGCTTCCTGCCTTGTCCCCAGCGATCAGAAAGTCTGTCTTGCTGGAAACGCTGCTGGCGGGCTTCCCGCCGACAGACCGGATCATCTCATGGATTTCATCGCGTGTGTACCGCGTTAAGGTGCCGGTGACAACAAACGTTTTCCCAGCGTAGGGATGACCGGAATTGGTGTTCGCTGGAGATGCAGACTCCACGGGAGTTCCGAAATTCAGTCCTTCCGCCCGGAGTTCTTCGACAATCCTGATTCCCGCATCGGAGTGAAAGAAGTCGTAAATGGATTTCGCCAGGACCGGACCAATTTCAGGGACCTGGGACAGCTGTTCGATCGACTGTTCGCGAATGGTGTCGAGCGTTCCGAACGTGTCCTGAAGCAATCGCGCACTGGTGACTCCGACATGGCGGATGTTCAGGCCGGTCAGCAGACGCCACAGAGGCTGCATTTTGGACCGTTCAATTCCTTCCAATAGATGATCTACGGACTTCTGCCCCATTCGCTCCAGGCCAAGAAGGGTGTCCCGTTTGTGCTTTAACCGGTAGAGATCAGCGAAGCTGGTGAGCAAGTTGTTGTCGATCAGTTGCTCAATGAT
>CALLWY010000280.1 GCA_938015865.1 uncultured Planctomicrobium sp. | reverse complement strand
CCGATGCCTTCGCACAAGCGATGGAGACAAGTCGAAAAGTAGCGACCGCTCTGGGTTACAATATGTAATTCACCATTGGAATCCATCGTTCACAACGGTGTTTCGAATCCGCCCGGCAGGACCGACTGCCGGGTCTTTTTGTTCAGGGACCGTGAGAACCAGAACCGTCATTCCCAGAATGGCTCCCGGCGCGATGATCACTGAAATCATTGAACGGCAGCCTTGGCAGCAAAATTGATCGTTTCAAAGCCCCCTGCCCGACAGGTGTCGTAAATATCCACGAGGTCTCCCAGCGGAACATTCCCAGCCACATCCAGAATGACCGGGTTCTCTGGCCCCAGCTCCGCCAGCGCCTGCAATTGACCTTTCAGTTCCCGCAGATCGCGGTATTCCGTTCCGTTCATTTCGACGACGAGCTGATCCGATGCGGCATCGATCGTCAGCTTTAACCAGATCTCCACAGAGAGTGGAGTTTCATCTGCTGCTGCCACCGCGGATTCCATTCCACCGGCCGAGGACAATTCCGCTGGCAGAAGTAGCTCCCGGATTCCGCTCCCCCCTGTGACAGCAAAGAAGATCAACAGCAGGAACACCACGTCGATCATCGACGTCATGGCGACGGCACTGTTGTCTCGTTGGGGAAGAGGGGGACGACGCATGGAGGATCAACCGTTTGCAATTCAACGGGCGAATGGGGACTGATCAATCTGCAGGACGATCAATCACCTTAAAACCAAAGTTCGTGATTCCAGCGCGGGCACAGGCGACCATCAGCGGCTCGATCAGGTGAAACGGGGCTTGTGCATCGCCACGAATTCGAATGGCACATTCCTCCGGCCGATCTGCTGCTTCAAGGAGGATCGCTTCCTTTGCCTCGTCGAGGGTCACTGGTCTGGACGCAATAAAATATGTCCCGTCAGACATGACGGTGATCGTCAGTCTTCGAGGCAGTTCATCTTCCTTATGTTGTGACGCGGTTGGAAGCTGGACCGCTTCGGCCGGTTCACTCCCGGCAAAGTGAGACGCCACCAGAAAGAAAATGACCAGATTGAACACCACATCAATCAGTGGTGTCAGATTCAGTTCGAAGCCTCGTTTTCTTGACGGGATTGGTCGGCGCATCGCTATCCCTGCTGACGTCCGGGAGTCGGCGGAGTCACCGGAGTTGCGACCCGGCGTTTCTCTCGCAGCGACCGTCGAAGTGATGCGGTCAGGTGTTCACACAACAGAGTTGTTTCGGATGCCAGTTCATCAATCCGGTTCCGAAACCAGGCGTAGGCCGCCAGTGCCGGGACCGCAACACACAACCCGAAGAAGGTGGTCACCAGTGCTTCCGAGATCGCGGGAGCAAAGTCGGCTGGTGAGGGATTCGCTTTCTCTGCAAATTCAGCGAAGGCCTGAATCATCCCCCAGACCGTCCCCATCAGCCCCAGAAGTGGTCCCAAGGCCCCAATCAGCGACAGATACTCAATTTTTCGAAGCAACCGGCCGGAGTGTTCAACGGCCATATCTTCCATCGCTTTTTCCATGGCCTCCCAGCCGAAGCCCGCTTCCTGCAGCCCCGCCCGAACCATGTCGGTCATGAACCCAGGATATTGCTTGCAGAGGTTTTCTGCCTGCTGAAGCTGACCGGCGGTGATGAGTTTATGCAGTTCTTCAGCGATGGCCCGAGGCATGATCGTGCTGCGTCGAATCGTCAGCAGGTGTTCAATCACCGCGGCGACGAGGGCCACGCTCAATGCAATGATGACATAGCCAATGAGCCCCCCCGCTCGGACCAACCCGCCAAGGTCGAGACGCCCATCCTTGAAAATTCCGCTTTCCGCTGCCAGCGCGATCGTGCACTGACTCCCGATCAGCAGGGCCAGCCCCGCAATCCTGAATCGTCGCCAGACACCCATGCACATCGGACCTTCCATGCATCACTTCCATGCTTCTACTGACGAACAGACTCGCCCGTCATGTTCTGTCTGAAGTTGAGTCTGGTTTCTTCCGCTGAACACCGCAAGATTGGACAAGAACAAATGCGTCTCCAATCCTGCACCACCCCTCCTGTTTCTGCGGAGGTTATGGAGGGGGCTGCGTGGAATTTCCCGGCTGATTTCGTTCCGAACGCACCTGCGAGGCTTCACGTGACCAGGGATACTTCACCAGAAGCCCCTGCTTCAGACGGTGTGCCTCTTCGATCGCCCCGGATCGGGACAGCCATTCCGCAGCATCATACAGGGCCCGGGATGCAAGAAGTTCGTGGTCTGAATAGATCAGAGGAATCCAGAGTGCTTCCGCCGCAGCCAGCCGCAGTTCTCCCCGAGCGTCGTGCCCCCGAGCGAGCAGGTATTGTGGCCCGGAACGCAATTCCGGTTTGAGATGCTCAATCGAACTCCGCCAGCTCGACAGGGCGTCGTCGGTGACACTCTGACCGGCCAGAGTCACCCGCCAGAGTTGAGCTCGGGCATAGTTCGAAATGATCGGGTTTGCATTCCGACTGAGGTAGTTGAGCTGCGTTTCGGCCGCCTCCCCGTAGGCAGGATCGAGCAACAGGAGACTCGCCGCGATCAGTTGAATCCCAGGGTGATCGGATTTCAGCTGCCCATTCGCTTCCTCGCGAATCGATTCACTCACCGCCATAGGAGACCAGATAAGAGGTGCAATCCCCCAGAATCGGGTCTGCGGATCGGTTTGAATAATCTCCTGAAATTCCCGGAGTGCTCCCCGCAGATCCCCTTTCCGCATGGCACACCGCATCAGCCAGGATCGGATTTCCCGCTGGACCCAGCGACGTCGTTCCTGTTCCATCGCTTTCTGAAACGACAGGATCGCATCATCTGTCAGTCCCTGCTGGAACTGGGAGATCCCCTGCAGATGCGATGGGGAATACGTCGTTTCAATGCTGGTCACGCTGTCCGAGGGGAGATGCTGATGACCATTTAACGTGCTCAGAATCAATTCCCTGCCGGTGTAGTCGAGTACCTCCCCGACGGCGATGACGGGACTTTCGGCCTCTGCGGGGATGTAGGTCACGCGATCCTGAGCCGCGAGCGGAATTCCTCCCGCCAATATCCCGACTGAAAGAAACACAATCCGGAACTCAAGCCGTCGCCTCCATCGGTCGTCGGGCCTGATCGAGTGCGTCAAACGTCTGGGATCGGCAGCGTCATCAAGTCCCATCACGCGAAGCCTCGGGGGAAGGGGGAGTCGCTGATGTAGACGCAACGCCTGCAACAGGTGTGCTTGTTGCGGGGACCTCTTCCGTCTCATTCGGACCGAAGATCATGTACCACGCCATCAGCACAAACCCGGCCGTGATAAACATATCGGCGATGTTGAAGATTCCCGTTCTCAGATTCCCAATCCCCAGGTTCAGGAAATCGACGACGTAATGAAAGCGAATCCGGTCGATCAGATTCCCAACTCCCCCGGCAACCACCAGAGCCAAAGGCAGAAAGCTCGCTTTCTGGACCTCTTTTGACCAGATGAGAAAGACAGCCAGTCCAACCAGCACCAGTCCATTCAGGACTGTGAGGATCCAGAACCGGACCTCATCAGGGAAGCTGGACATCAGACTCAGAAAAGCCCCTTCGTTTTCGGCGTACTCGATTCGAAACACCCCTCCAAAGAAAATCCGGGGAGGCTCGTTCTTGAGATACAGAATCGCGTAGAGCTTGGTCAGCTGGTCCAACACAACGGCAATGAGCGTTAACAGACTCAGCTGCCATGCGCGATAAACCCTGGACGAGGGATGTGTTGAACGGTGCTTCATGGATCTCTGGTTTCTCAAATTCGTTTCGGGGCGATGGTGTCTTTGTGATCCGTCCCCCGAAACCGATCACCCGGTTCATTCTCGCTCAGCCCTCAGGCCGGTAGCGGATCTCCCTTTCTGATCGGGATGAAAGAACCGAACACCGTTCGCGATGGGAGGTTGTCCGTTGACTGTCCCCTTCCGTGACGACGTCTTCCAGCTGCAGCCGAAGTGACGGAAAACAACCCTGACAGATTACCGCACGGGAGCCAATCTCAAAACCCAGGTTTCAGGTTTCGAAAGACATACTGACCTCCGTTCTCCCGGGCGAGAGTCTTCAGAAAATTTGCCTGATCCGCCATAGGAGACTTCTCCAGACGACCGAACTCAATGCAGTGAATATGGGTTCCGTGTCGATTGCGTTGTCTGATTGTATTCAGATCCGCTGCGGAAAGCGCATTCTCCGCAGCTCCATCCGTCAGAAGAAAAATGACGTCGGGCTTGAAATTCAATGCTTCCAGCAAGGGGGGAAGGTGCCGGGTCCCCGCCGCCGGAGTGATGGAACGAATCTGCTCGCTGACCAGAAAACGATGGGCGTCGGTCCCGCGGAAAAAGTCGAATCTCCCCCCTCGGGTGCTCAGCACCGTGTATTCATTGTTATAGAAAATCACCTGAAACTGCTGAGTCTCGTTCAGACGGTTCAGACTGTTCATGAGTTCCAGTTTGGCAGCAGTCAACGCATTGTCTTCCGCCATGCTGAATGACCGGTCAATGACGTAGACGAAGGTTTTCCCTTTTCCGGTGACCCCCATAAAAGAGGTTCCTCCCCCACCGCCATCCCCTTCTCCGCCGCCGCTTCCCGCACCAGTTCCCCAGCTCCCCCCGGAAACACCAGTCGGCTTCACGAGCGGATTGAGATTCACAGATGCCAGTCCCGCCGCTCCTACTCCCGGACCTATCACAGGGGGAAGAGCGTCCGTCTGGGGAAGGTTCAAACGGGACGATGTCAGGGACTCCAGCGACGATGTTGCATCCTGCAACTGCGGATTGGGAGGCATCTGCGACACGGATGCAGGGAGCGGCGTCGTGACGTCCTCTTCCTGTGGAGTTCCAGTTGTCGTGACCGTCCCTTCACTCCCTCCGGCCGGTCCCGGAGGGAGCAGACGAATCCCTGCCTGCCGAAACGAATCCCCCCCATCGCCGTCGGTGTCCCCTCGGGTTCCCCAGTAAGGGGCAAAGGTGAGAATCAGCAACGCCAGCAGAAGATGAAACAGGAATGAGCCGACCCAACTCGGCAGCAGAAACCAGTTCGCTCGCCGATGGAGCCATTTCAGCGACGGGCTCTCTTCAGGCAGTTTGATCGATTCCCCGGCCATGACGTCTGCTCCGCGCGTCACTTCCCAGGACGCCTACGTTCAAAGACAAACGAGTGACTTTGCTTCACTCGATGCCTTAAGTGTATGGGCGAAACGAAATTGGGGTCAACGGGGAGTCTGTGGTCCCGCAGCGGAAAGAGTGGTTCTTTTCCAAACGACACCCTGGGTCGTAGTGACTCGCTGTGGTCACTTCACCCAGTAGTCGACGACGGTGACATCGTCGAGGATGGGCTTGAGTTGCTCGACAAACTTCTTGTGTTCCGGATGAGGCAGATAGATGGCGCGGTCGGCTTCGCTCTTGAACGTCACCAGAAAGCAATGAGTGAATCCCTTGGCCAGTCCTTCCGGGCTGTTGTCGGTCCCCCATTCATAGTCGTGAATGACATCGATCTTCTTCGGCAGCTCGCCAAACGCCTTGACGATCGCATCCACCTGCTCGGGAGTGGCATCCTCCTTGAACTTGAAAAGGACCACGTGGCGCAACAATGGAGTTTTTGTTTTGTCGGCCCGCCCTGAATTGACCAGAAGGCCAGAGATCAGCAGGAGAGCCATTCCCAGACAGAACAGAAACAGGGTTTTCATGACACAACGACCTTTCAGACAGAAAAAATCGGGCGATTTGATGACCGCCATCGTAGGAATCTGGTCGCAATGTCCGCAACCGTCGCGACATAACCTCTTCCAGAATCACCACTTGTTAAACGTGTTTCAGTGATGACATTTCTTTGACACACATTGCAAAAGTTTGACGGAAGTTTTCCATCCTCCTGACATAAATCTGGCGAACATTGTGTTACAAGATGTGCCAGCAAACCTGAATTGACAGTGTGACGCTTTGGTGCCGGCAGGCGGGTTCGCCTGCGGATGTCACGCGGGAATCTGTCAGCGCAGGCTTCAAGACACTCAACTGAATCGGGCGGTTGTCGCAGGACTTTGTTTTTCGAAAGCCCCGTTTCATGGTCAGGTTCAGTTGCCATTTAGCCCCCCGGAATTCCGGATCAAGCCGGAGTTCTACTGCCTCAAGAGGATCCCGCAATGTCATCATCGACACTTATTGACGAGACATTCGACGAAAATGAACTCACTCTGCTCCCCACGGATGCTGAGTGTGACACACAGACGATTGTTGAAGAACACAAAAGCGAATCAGGCCTGCTCAATCAGAAGCCAGCTTCTGCTGCACCGCGCCCGAAGAGTCAGGCCTCTAAAGAACGTGAAGAGCTGCTCAATTACTTCTCGAAAGACAATCTGAAACTGAAGAATGTGGACTGGGTCGTTGCCCTGTGGATGCTGGCCATGCATGTCGGTGCCGTGGCAGCTTTCTTCTTCTTTACCTGGCAGGCTCTGGTGGTGACCGTGGTTCTCCACTGGCTGACCTGCAGCATCGGAATCTGCATGACCTATCACCGATGCCTGTCTCACCGCTCACTGACACTACGGAACCCCACCAAGTTCCTCGGGACCTTGTGCGGATCGATTGCAGGAGAAGGAAGTCCGTTGATGTGGGCAGCGACACACCGCGTGCATCACGGTCATTCCGATCAGCCCGGGGACCCGCACTCCCCACTGGAAGGACCGTGGTGGTCTCACCTGTGGTGGATGATGATCAAATCCTCCAGCCGCAAAAAGCAGCTGCTTTACCAGTACTACGCCCCGGACCTGGCACGCGACCCGATGATGCAGTTCTTCGAAAAGACCTTTGGCCTGTGGCTGTGGGTCGTCGGACTGACACTGTTCTTTGTCGGTGGACTTCCGATGCTGTTGTGGGGAATGTGCGTGCGAATGGTTCTGGCTTACCACAGCACGTGGTTTGTGAACTCCGCAACTCACCTGTGGGGCTATCGCAACTATGACACAACGGATGCTTCCCGAAACCTGTGGTGGGTGGCCCTGTTTGCTTATGGAGAAGGATGGCACAACAACCACCACGCTCATCCGCGACTGGCTCGCGCCGGTCACCGATGGTGGGAATTTGACATGACCTGGTGGACCATTTCCTTCCTGCGTCTGATTGGTCAGGCGACCGATGTGGATGACCGCGTGCCGCAGGGCCGCGCCGCAGCGGAAGGGTGATGGACACCTGCCTGATTGTGACGGGTCGTCAGAGCAAGTGGTGATCGGCGAAGTCGTTTCCCTGTCGGAGTGATCACGTGCCAGACACGTTTGGGACGGGACAAAAGACGGAGCAGGTCGCACTTACGTCAAGTGTCATTGCGATGGTGGCCACCCAGTCTGAAAACAGCCGGGGGAGTTTCAGAATCTCTGAAGCTCCCCCCTTGTTCGTGATGAGGTTCCCCGATAGGATCAATACATCGAGCCAGCTGTTTCAGCTCTCGAGATGAACCTCTGCTGTGTACGATACCGGATCGAATTTTGTAGACCCGACTTCCATCCCGCAGGGAACCGCATCGACTTGGCCGCGTGTTTATCCGCCAGATCACTGCTTCGGCAGCCTGAGCGGCTCACACAACCCGGGTCTGTGGTGCCCACCTGAAATTGCGGGTCTGGACAAGACGATCCGCCGGCACGATGCGGAGGTTTTTTCTTTTCTCACCTCAGCAACCGTCAGTATTCCAGACGAAGACCGCTACTTCGCTTCGTCAGGGCGTTCCAGATCACGACGGGGACGGCGATACCGAGGCTGACCATCCCAGCCAAGTTTTCTGTGAAGCGTGCCGTAGAAACTGTGCCCGTGCAATCTCACCAGCTGGAAATTGACGCTGGCCTGCCGGATCGTCACACGGTCATCTGGTCCAAACGGGACCTTGATCTGCCCATCAACGACCAGAGTCACTCCCGGCGGCGCCTCAGGCACCGTCAGGACATAATCGACGTTGGCCCGATCGACAATCGGCCGGACCGTCAGTGTATGAGGACAGACCGGCGTAATCACAAACGCTCTTAAATCCTGTCGAAGGATGGGTCCTCCTGCGGAGAGATTATGGGCAGTCGATCCAACGGGAGTGCTGATGATCAGTCCGTCTCCACTGAACGTTGTGACCGATTCGCCCGCGATGGAGAGTTCGATGTCGATCATCTGAAGCGATGCTGCCGCCATCAGACTGGTTTCATTGAGCCCCAGATACTTTTGCCAGGTCCCGTCCCCCCGTTCATGCAGGCATTCAAACATCAGATGGGGGACCACATCGAAATCCCGCGCCGCCAGTTTCGGGATGAGGGTGTCGACATCATCCGTCGACAGGTCGGCCAGAAATCCGAGTCGTCCGAGATTGACGCCAAGGATCGGAACCTGCTCCGCTCCCAGTGCCCGACATGCGCGAAGAATCGCCCCGTCTCCACCAATCACGATCGCAATATCGGCCGACTCCTCCTGAATCTGGTCTTCGTCACTCGTCACGACTCCAGCCAGTTCGATGCCGGGACTCTGTTTCAAACCCTCACAGAGACGCTGCAGCGTGGACTGCACACTGGCTCGATGATCTCGGGCGATGAGGACGACTCTCAAGGGAGGAAATACCATGAATGACTCACGTCTTCAGGAGAGGTCAACCGCGATCCAGCGAGCATGATCTCGCGGTCGCCTGTGAACATGTCTGCTGGAACACCCCTTCTGGAGTTGCGGGGAGATTGTTCCCCACTCAATTTCACTCACGAGTCAATTATGCTGACGGGACTGTGCGAACAGCCAGTCCCAGACCAGAGGGTTCTTTGCCGTCTGAGTCCAGCTGTCGTGACCGACGCCGGGATACTCGGTGTAAACAGGATGCCCTCCCGCTTCCCGAATGGCCTGGATCATGTCACGGGACCGGAAAACCTTCACCACGGCATCGGAATCCCCATGAAACGCCCAGACCGGAACATCCTTCAGGACATGGGCACGGGTGCGATCTCCTCCCCCGCAAATCGGGATCACGCCGGCACATCGATCAGGTTGCCGCTGAGCCAGATCCCAGACCCCGAATCCTCCCATGGAAAGGCCGACGTAATAAATCCGGTTCGGGTCGATCGGCAGCTTCTTTTGTGATTCGTCGAGCAGTTCGATCACCAGCTTCATTGGATCTGAAGGGACTTCTGGCTGCAAATGCTGATCCTCTTCCCAGGGGACTTCGACCCACCGTTTCTTTTCGGGACATTGAGGTGCAATCACAAAGACAGGATACCGCTTTCGAAGCTCGGGAGTCGCCAGTTCCTTCGCCACATGAACGAGCTGTCGATCATTATCGGTCCCCCGCTCTCCCGCTCCATGCAGGAACAGAACCAGCGGATAGGTGCCCCCTGGCTCGATGTTCTGGGGGCTCATCAGCCGATATGGAATGGACTCTCCACTCGACGAAGTGAACACCTCGCGGCGAAAGAGTGAATTAGTTTCGTCCGCCAAACATCCACCCGAACTTCCAGCGACCACAGCCAGCATCGAAAGGATCATCGTTAACAAGCCACCTGTTCTGAGGAGATCATTTCGCATTTCACGGTCGCAGGAATCAGTCACAGTTCAAAAACCTCCAGAATTGGAGATGCCCCGATTGACACCCGTCCACACTCGCAAAACGACGTGAACCTCGTTCCCAAACGAAAATCGCTTTGCTGGTTTCGGACCGCCTCAGGGACTCACGGACGAAACGGATGATGGTTGACGAGAATATCCGGCAACGAATCCCCGATAAAGCGAGACGTGATCCAGAGCATCCAGATCGCGAGACCCGGCCGTCGCTTTCCAGAGCTGGGACGCCGTTCCCGACCGCATGGAATTCCCCGCCAGAAGCAGAAACGCTTCTTCCTGAATCACGACGTCATGCAGATTCTTGATGAATGGGACCATGGCATCTGGAGCAGTCTCTCCCTGTGCCCGTCCGCACACTCGTAATGTGATGCCGTCGATCCAGTCCGGCGTCCGTCGTCCAATCTGAGTGTTGTAAGCCCGACGCAGCAG
>CALLWY010000279.1 GCA_938015865.1 uncultured Planctomicrobium sp. | reverse complement strand
GAGGGCCCGGCGTCCGGCTACTCCCAGCCATGGGCATCGCGGACCTTGATCATCGTGTCGAGAATCGTGTTCCACGTCGATTGGGTTTCGAGCATCGCATTGGGGAACATGCATCCATCCCAGCAGATATGCTGAATTCCGCGATCATTTGCCCCTTCGAGCCAGTAGCCGGCACATTTCACAATATCGAGCTTCCCGTTGGGGTCGTCTGCCGGGCAATGCTTGCCGGTCTTGTCGTGACTCCCGGTGCCATGGACGGTTCCGTCGTTCTGGGCGACGTGGAAGTCAATGGTCCAGGGGCGGAGAGCATCGGTCATCTTCTTGTAGGCCGGCCAGAATTCGTCATCGCTGTAGCCCGGCTGAAGCAGAGCATGTTCCGGAGCGTTGTACCCCATCAGGTACAGATACGTGTGGGCCAGGTCGGCCTGGAATCCCACGGTTTCCGGCATCCCGACCTCTTCGAGCAGGTCCACCATCGATTTCCACGAGTGCATCCCCGCCCAGCAGATTTCCCCTTCGGCTGCCAGTCGCTCGCCATAATCCGCAGCCACTTTTGCAGCGGCCTTGAAAGTCTCCGCAATCTTTTTGGTGTTGCCGACCGGATCGTCGTACCATGCGGTCGGAGCTGTGGCGGAATCGATCCGAATCACGCCGTACTTTCGAATCCCGTGTTCATTCAGGATCTTCGCGATCCGGCAGGCCTTTTCGACCGCCAGAACAAATTTCTTGCGAGCCTCTTCATCCCCCATGGCGGAGTCGCCAACGGTTCCCGGCCAGACAGGAGCGACCAGAGAGCCGATCGTGAAGCCATAACCAGCGACCTTGTCGGCAATGGCTTTGATTTCGGATTCATCAGCATCCGGGTCGGTGTGCGGGTGGAAGAGGAAGCAGTCGATTCCGTCAAACTTCTGCCCGTTGACTTCAGCCCCCGCGGTCAATTCCAGCATCCGGTCCAGAGAAATCGGAGGGTTATCGGTCCCCGGTTCCTTGCCAACCAGTCCGGGCCACATGGCATTGTGAAGCTTGGGAGATGTGTGCGCCATCGAATTTCTCTCTCGTCGAAAGTTCAATCACAGAGTCATCACAATTCAATTGACTCTGATGAGATCAGGGAGAGGATCGTGAATTCTGCGCCGTTTGTCGACCGAATCCAGAGGTTCGAGGCCCCCACCGGTGAGTTCCACGGGGCAAGTGGGGCGGGACATCCGAAGCCGTCAGTCGAGAAGTGAAACGGCAAATATGATAGAAAAAGGAGCACACTCAACAGTTTCATGAAACGCCGGCGAGGGGCTTATGGCATCAAAACCGAACGTATCCTATCTGATTTTTGATGTCGAAACGGTCGGAGACGGGGATTTGATTTCTCGCGTCAAGTACCCGGATGAAGGGTTGAGTGCTGCGGAGGCGTTGCGACGGTTTCGAGACGAGTTGATCGAGCAGACTGGGAAGGACGTTCTTCCGGTGACCTTTGTCCTTCCGATCTCAGTTGCCGTCGTCAAGGTGAGTAATGAGTTTGAACTGCTGGATGTGGCTGTGCTGGATGACCCGCACTATCGGCCACATGTCATTACACAGGGGTTCTGGCAGGGGTGGCGACACTACGGTCGACCAACATTTGTGACCTTTAATGGACGAGGCTACGACCTTCCGGTTCTCGAACTGGCGGCATTCCGTTACGGCCTCCCACTGGCCGACTGGTTTAATGTTCATGCTCCAAGTTATGAGCAGCTACGGAATCGTTATCACAAAACGGCTCATCTGGACTTGATGGATCTCTTCAGTAACTTCGGAGCCACTCGAATTTCCGGGGGCCTGAATTTGCTGGCCAATCTCATTGGCAAGCCCGGAAAGACCGGAGTGGATGGGTCGCAGGTGCAGGATATGTACGATGCGGGAAAAGTCCAGGAGATCAACGACTACTGTCGGGGCGACGTTCTGGATACGTATTTTGTCTTCCTTCGGACGCGAGTCCTGTTAGGGCAGATTTCGCTGGAGCGGGAGCAGGAACTGGTCGAACAGACCAGACACTGGCTGGAAGAGCGACGGTCTCAGGTCCGGGCATTTGATCACTACCTCTCCAAATGGGGAGACTGGACTCCTCCGCAAAACGGAATCACTTCCAAAGAATCCGAATCGACGTCTGCATAATTTCAGCGTCGACTCATCGGTCTCATATTTGTTCGTGATCTGTTTTGATTCGCTCTTATTTTGAAGCCGCTCTGAGCAAGCAATTCGATGGGGGGAACCGGCCTGCCGTATCGCTAGGGAGCCAGCCATTTCACAACGTCATTGTGAGGCTTGTTACTCTCCTGCTGCCAGAAGATGTTAGAGTCGGCCGCCTTGTATGCCAGACGAGCGACTTCGGCCTGCGATTCGTTGTCGCCAATCACAAGAAGCGGGGTCGGAGCATTGAGTGCGAGCAGCGCCGGCAAGTCTCCGTACTTCGTAATTCCAGGGATAAAGTCCGCATCGCGGAAACTCTTCAGGTTTGTAAAGCGGAACCCGTTTGATTCCACTGCCAGACGGTCGATTCCACGGCCACAGACAGCCCCGGCAGCAGCCACGACAGGCCCGATTCCATCTGTTCCAACCAAGGTCAGTTCCGTCACATCGCTTTTGTCTGACCGGATCATTTGAACTAACGACAGGACATCATGGGTCCGCTGGATGAACAAGGGGTTGTTATAGGTATATGTGTAACCTGCAAATGACGTACTCTTCTCAACGGTCCGGTTGGTGTCTCCAGAAAGAGATTCTGAAACAAACTTTCCTTGAGCAAACAGGTCCGCAGCGATGACTGTTACCCCTTGACTTAACAGTTTCTGGACTGCTTCTACAGGAACTCCTTCGGACTGATACAGTCCCGCTATCCCGCTCCCCGTTAACCAGAGTACGGTTCGACCGGATGATGCCGACCCCACTGGAGTCAGCGTGACCACAGGGAGTTGCTCTCCATGATTTACGATGTTCAGAAGACTGTGCTTCTCAACAAAATGTCCGCGATTTTCGCTGCTGATTTCCTTCTGCTGAACCGGGCCAACATCTTCAAGAGTCCGTCCAATCAGCGCTTTGACCGCAGTTCCTATTGTCTCTCGATAGACCTCTGCTGCAGTTGCATTCACCGGCCATAGAGACTGGATTTGGGCGTCAGATCGGTCACTCAGTTCACGAAGAAATTTTCGTTCGAACTCCGCTCCACGCAGCTTCGGGACAGGATGCTCCTTGTTCCAGACATGATAGGCCGGATCGGATGTCTTCTCTGCAAGCAATTCCCAATCTTCTTCAATGATGGGAGATTCCAGGCCCAGATTGAGATGCTTGTTAAACCATTCATACATGAGGGCGCGCGTCACATAATTAAAATTATGTGGGAACTGTGGCAAATCGGTGCACTCGACGTTTTCCGGATGCCCGAGCATTGTGTACAGCTGTTTCAGTTCCGGGAAACCGTCCTTCATCATGTTTTTGGTCCAGTCATTGGCAGTCGACATGGCCTGTGGACGGGGAGCAAACAGCGCTGCCAGCTCAACGTTGCCGGACTGAATTCGAAGCAGGCTGGTATTCTCGCAGACACACCCTCCCTGCATCGATGTCGAGACCATCCCTTGAGGGAACACCACCACTGGACGGGGATCAATCGCTGCAAGAATGATTGTCTGCGTCCCGCCGCCGCTCCCTCCGGTCACTCCGATCCTCGTCTTGTCGACGTCTGGAAGGCTTTCCAGAAAGTCGAGTGACCGGATGCTGTTCCACGTCTGTAATCCGAAGATATTCTGCACGCGAAGCTCAGCCTGCGTGCTGTGAAAATCCCAAAGTTCCGGGGAGTCCAACTCAGGAGGATTTTTTATATCACCGTGAGCAACCGCACTTCGAATCTGCTTGCTGTCGGCATAGCCAATCATATCGTGCATAAACGTGACAACACCCATTCGCGCCAATTGAGCACATAACGCGAGCTTGGGAACGCTTCCGGATGCAGCAAAACGTTCTTCCCCCTTTTCCATCTGGCTCTGAATTTTCTTGGCATCGGCCATTTGCAGGCGTCCCCCATGACCGTGCGGCGCAAGAACGGCCGGGAACGGTCCTTGCTTGCCAAGAGGACGAAACAGCATCCCTGTTACATAAAACCCGGGATGAGATTCAAAATAGACTTTCTCAACAGTAAAACCGTCCCGCTCGATGCGACCATGGATGACCGGGTTTAACGGAGTCCGTTCCGGCATGGGCCAAAGCCCGTTGGTGACCAAAATGCGTTTCCGAAGCATCTCCGCCCGCTTCTCCCAGGCTTCGGGAGTCTCTGGAACCTTGAACGGAAAATGACCATTCAGGTCCTTCAACTTCTTCATGCGCACATCGTTCAGCTTCACCTCGGGAGTCGAAGTCGAGGACGATTCACCCTTAGATCCGTATGCCGGATGTTGGAAAAGTCCGATAGAGACACTTGTCAGAATCAGGAACAGACTGGCCGCCGGGAATCGCTTCACGTCATATCCTTATCAATGTCGTCAGAAATCAGTTTCCGGGGAAACTGCTGTGTCGTGCAATCATAAAACAGGATAACAGGACATCCCGAAAGCAAGACTACTGAAAATGTACAACTGGTCTTTTAATCCAACGAAACTCAAAGCAGATCATTCGACCACAAAAGTGGTCCTCTCTGAGTCATCATTTTGATTCCAGAGCGAAGTTAAACACATTGCTTCCGGGCGTCACTTCAGCCGATAATTCAGACTCCTGATGATACCGAGCTGGTATCTTCACCTCGACGAACTCTTTCGGGTCAGCATCGTCACCAGGGGGCAATGGCTCAATTGAGACTCTGTATTTCCCAGGAGCTGTCCCCGATTGCTGAACAGAACTACGCAGGTGATAAGCGCCCCGTTCATCAGTCACACCGCTGGAGACACCACCCCCTTCACGGTGAAACGTCACGACAAGATTCCGTGCTGGTTGTCCATCCAGAGTGACGACCCCGGAAACAGACGCGCCCGCACCCGAACCGCCACACCCTTGCAGAA